>VBOF01000370.1 GCA_005877855.1 Nitrospirota bacterium
CCAGGAAGGGGGCCGTGCCCAATCCCCCGCAGAACGACTCCACCAGCGAGGCGCCGTACATCAGCGCCGTATTTGGCGGAAGCGCCGCAGCCGCAGCATAGACCAGATTGGATACTGCCTGGAAAATGCCGAGCACCCAGAGCGCTCGGAAGATCCCCCACCGACTGGTCAGGCTTCCCCCGATCAACGCACCCCCGATCGTCGCCACGACACCCAGCGTGCCCGGCACCAATCCGATCTGGACCGGCGTGAACTGCCGGTCCACCCAGAAAGGCTTGATCATGGGGCCGATGGCCATATCGCCCAGCTTGAAGGTCAAGACGAAGGCCGCTACGGCCAAAAACCCGGGCCGCGCGAAGAACTGCTCCAGCGGAGCGCGTATGGCGTCGGCCGCCGAGCGCGGTGGACGCGGTTGCGCCGTGGAAGTCGTGGCGTCCGCCAGCGGAGCCCGAGAGGAAATCATGGATAGGAGGCCCATCAGCACAGCCGCGCCGATGAACACCATGCCCCAACCCGCGAACCCGGCCGCCGCCACCACGAGCCCGCCTGCCGCGATCAAGGCGAGGCGATAGGCGGTCACCCGCACGCCGTTCGCGACGCCCATCTCGTGCTTCTCCAGCAGCTCGATCGTGTACGCGTCGATCGCAATGTCCTGGGTCGCCGACAGGACGGCCAATAGAATCAGGACGCTCCAGAGGATCCAGACCTCCTCGTGCGCGTGCAAGCCGGCGAGGACGATGAGCGGCAGACACATCAACGCTTGACAGGCCCGGACCCACGTGCGTCGGTGGCCCCAGACGTCCACGGCCGGCGCCCAGAGGAACTTGAGCGTCCATGGGAGCCCAACCAGGCCCAACAAGCCGATATCGGCGAGGCTCACGCCTTGCAGACGCAGGTAGACGGGGATGGCATCCATGACCAGGCCGAACGGAAAGCCTTCGGCGAAGTACAGCGCGGCGACCCAGACGAGCTTCTGACGTGTGCTCATGACAGGAGTGTCTCTCTGTGTAGGAACGATGGAAAGGCCGGACTCTGTCTGATAGCATGTCTGGGGAAGATCGTCAAACGCGCCTGGGTAGTCTTGATTCGGAGGCGCGCCATGGTATACTCGGTATATTCAAGATAGTTTCAACACGGAGCAACGGAGAGAACGGCATGAGGCGTTTCACCATCACCGACGTCGTCGAGGGCAACGGCCAGCCGCACCCGGCCTTTACCCATACCGCGACCTATCCCGTGCTGGAAGTCCTCTTGCCGGGCAATGGAAACCTGCCTGGGTTCCTGGTGGCTGACGACCAGGGCCGCTTCCACCTCATCAGGATGGATCACTGCCGCCTCGGCAAGATCGAGGCGTTCTGATCCATGCCGCAAGCGTCGCTGGAGGAGGTCGGCCGGGAACTCTCCGACCTGGCCTTCGGCATCGTCGAACAGAACTGGCTGGAGCAGCACGTCGGCAAAACGGTAGACCTGAAGAGCCTCGACCAGCTCCGGCTCAATGTCGCGGAATGGGAGTTCACCTATCTCATCCTGTTCGCCATCACCAATGGGTGCGGCTCGTTTTCCGCCGTAGACTCCGCGCGTACCACAGCCATCCTCAAGGCGTTCCACTCGACAGTCCTCTCCCATATCGCGGAGCAGGCCGGACAGGACGTCGCCGACGAGCATAAGAAAAACCTGCCCGCCCGGTACCGGCTGTATGGACAGACGCTCGAAGGCGAGGACACGAACAAACCCTATAAGACCCCTTACCGGCTGCTCGGAGAGGCCGCCGCGCTCCAGATCGTGGGGCAAGCGTTCACGGACCCTCACGACGCGGACAACTTCCGCGAGACCATCAAGGTGATCTTTACCGAAGTGCGGGAGGCAACGATCAAGATCATGAGCTTCCAGCAGGCTCAGGCGTAACGTATGGACTTCGACATCGGCTCCAATCACTACCGGAACGCCTCGAATAGCATCGAGATCGAAGGGATGCCGCACCTCTCGTTCGAACACAATCGTCGCTACAACGAGATGACGTTGAGGGGGTTTCTCTATGACACGAAAGGCAACCTGGTGGGCAAGATCGTGGAGAGCAGCCTAGCTCTGAACATCCAAGGCGAATTCGAGATGCGCTCAGAGCAGCCAGTCGTGAAGGTGGTGCGCCGCGGGACCGACGAGGTCCTCCTAGAAGTGAAGTTCCTGAGCAAGGACCACGTCCAGATCCACAAGGCCAAGCTGTACTCCATCAAAGGGCGCCCCTTCGAGGTCACACCAAAGCACTGGAAGCTCGGAGACGACGCCCCCCACAGCGGCGAAGACATGGACTGCAACGGCAACGCCGCCTCCCTGAAATAAATCTCATCGCGGGTCCTGTCACCGAATTACCCTGACGTGCTCGCGCTCCGCGAAGCGAAGCAAGTCGCGCTGCGCTCCGCCAGGGTCCCATTCGGCGCCACCCGCTCGAAATTATTTCAGCTCACTTGGCGAGTAAAGCGGGACAGATTTATTTTCCGTTCGCTCGACCAACAGTAGTGCTTCTCCCCTGAAAACTAAATCTGTCCCGCTTTATTCTACCCTAGACGCTTCTGCTTCCTACCCAGATGAATGGA
>VBOF01000265.1 GCA_005877855.1 Nitrospirota bacterium
TCCTCCATCCCGCGAAAGCATCAGACCCTTCGTGTCCGACCTTGCGACAAGCACCGAGGGGTGAGAGGGGTCCGACAGCCGGTCTGCTTGACTGGTGGGAACCGCCAAGGGCATATCAGAGTTGGTCAGGTGCTGGTCATTCGCCGGTTCCCATCTGGATCCATGGTCGGCAGACCAAAACAGTCCCTCTGGCGTCCGGACAGACATCCTGCCGGGGAGGGCAGGATCGATGGTGAGACTCAGAATCCGGCGGCTTGAAAGACCCTTGACAGGAAACCAGTACTCTCCGCCATCAGCCGTTCTGTACACCCCGGCATTCGCTGTGCCCGCGTATAAGACGCCGCGCTGGGCGGGATCTTCGACCAAACAGGTCACTATTTCGCTTCCCAGGCGGTAGGACGAAAGCTTCCAGGACCGGCCTGTGTCGGCGCTCTTTAGAACCCCCCAACGACGCGTCGTCAAGTACATCACGGTGGGATCGTGTGCGCTGACCACCAGCCCTGAGATGTCCTCGGCTTCTACGAAGCGCGGCGGAGCGATCGGCTCATCCTTTCGCGCAGGCAGGTTCGCCGTGAAGACTTGCGGGCTTCTCATCACCCTACCCGGCAGGTTGCCCGCAACCGCGAACGCCACGGTTCGTCCGGCCAGATCCACAGACAGGGGCTCAAAGCCAACCAATCCGGGCCCAGTGCGGGTGAGTTGAATGACCTCGTCGGTATCCAGGCGCATGGCGAACAGGTTGCCAGATCCGTCATCATTCAGCGCATCGAATTCACAATTCGACACGAAGACCACCCACCTTCCATCGGTAGACAGCGTTGGGAGCAGATTCAAGCAGGTGGAGGAATGGGTGACTTGTCGAAAGGTCCCGCTCGGGATGTCCACGGTATAGACCTCGAAATTCAGATCCGGATTTTCTCCAAGGAAATCCAGACGGGAAACGAAGGCTGCCCGGTGCCCCTGGCCGGCCAAGACCAGCGATTCAAAGACCCCTGCCATGACTCCGATGTGAGAGTCGATCTGCAGGCGAAGCTCCCCAGTCTGACGAGTCCAGGCATACAGGTTCGTTGACCCACCAGGGAACTGCGGCTTGAGATTTTCGACGAACAGCACGGTCTGTCCATCATGGCTGATCACCGACCAGTGATGCCGTGCCGGCGGCGTGGTGTGGGAGATTTGGATCACCCGGTTGGATTGGAGATCGAACAAAAATACCTCCTCGTTCCCATCCTCGTTCTGTCCGGGAACGAGGTCGGCGTCAGACGTGAGCACCACGCTGTCCCCATTGCCCGAAAGCTGAGGCTTCAAGATAAACTGGTTCTCTGTCGCACTTCGAATGTGTGTAAGCTGGCTGTAACGGCGGTCATTAGCGTCATAGAGAAAGACTTGGAGCACATGATCCGGGTTTTGTCCTGGAATGAGATCCCCGTCGCCCAGAAACACCACCCGCTGTCCATCGGCGCTGATGCTGGGTGCGGCCGAGAAGACTCCAGGTGGGGTCACCGCCTCGACGCGTCGCGAAGCCCGGTGAATGCGCACCACATGGCGGATGGGTGGGCTGCTTGATTCCGGACAATCGGTGGCAGCAGCGATCCACTGCCCGTCGCCCGACAGGACGGGGGCGGAATAGCCGCAGTCCGATGCCGCTGTGACCTGAGAGCCAAGCGGCTGTGCAGAAGGTAGGATTTGGGCTTGCCCACCTGTGCCAGAGGCCGCCAAGAAGCCAAGCACGGCGCACATCTGGAGCATCCGTGTACAAATCAGCCGCATGAGCACCTGCCTTCTCCCGGAGGAGCCCATGGTTAGTGGGTATGGTCGGCCGGAACGGTCACGAAGAGCTGGCGGATGTCGCGATCCACCCAGACCTTCGCCCCCTTAACCAGCGCCAGCTCCCAGTCCGCCCTTGCCGTAACCCAGCGCTCTTGCTGGATGAGCTCTCGGACTCGATCCCGCGCCTGGTCAAGCTTATCCGTGTGCCAGAAGGAGGAGAGCTTTTTCCGGTTCTTCTCCCAATATAGGTTGATCTCCTCGTCACCCACCGGCAAGATTTTTCGCCGGCTGGCCTCCAACTGCTGGATGAGCAACTGCTGGCGTAACTCCGTGCGCCATTCGGTCAGTGTCGTATGGCCTTTCCGCAGTTCCTGCTCGAACCCCTCAGGCCCCCCCATCTGTTGCTCGCTCTGCTGCTCCATGAGCCTGACCTGTTCGTCAATCGCCGGCATGGTGACGCTGAGTCCCAACCTCTGTGCTTCTTGCAACTTTAATCGTTCCAAGGCCGTAGCATTGATGATGTGCCGGAGGAGAGTACGTTCTTCGAGAGGGTCGAGCGGCTGGGAAGATGGCTGGTTCTAGGCGATCTGGTGGGACTGATGTGCAGCCGCGGTCGCGCCTGTCGCGTCGGGCTTGTTCGCGGCCTGTGCGCCTTGCGCCGTATGCTCCTGGTGGCCCATCATATTCCGGGCCTGTTGAAACCGCTCGATCACCTGCTGACGCGTAATCACCTCCCCATTGACATTCGCAACGATCTCGGGGATCGTCTCCAGCAGGCTCTTCGGGGCTGGAGGAGTCTCACGCTCCGCACAGGCACCGCCCAGCATTGCGCAGAGCAGCAGGCTGAGTCCAAGATACAGGTTCTTCTTGTTCATCGCTCTCCCCCTTCATCGGCTCGTTGAGGGACTGGCGACCGGCGAATCCAAGTCAATCCGGTCGGCGATCCAGATCGTCGCGCGCTTCCTGGCTTCTTCGATCCGGCGGTTATATTCTGTGTTACTGCGCATGGCCCTGATGAGCTCATCCAAAAGCTCTCGTTTGTCTTCGAGGCGACCCCAGCCCGCCGTTCTGTGTTCCTCCACCAAGACAATGTGGTAGCCGTGAACTGAACGAAACGGCTGGCTGATCTCTCCCGGTTTCAGCTTAAAGACGACATCGTCCCAGGGAGCATAGTGGATCCCCGGGGTCACCCAGCCCAAGTCGCCTCCCTTGGTCCGCGACAGATCGGTTGACGTGCTTTCGGCCAGCTTCGCGAAGTCGGCTCCTTCTTTGAGTTGGCGATACAACCGATCGGCCAGGTCGGGCGTCAGCACGATGATCTGGCGGGCTTTTACCTGTTCAGGAAAGAGCGTATATTTTTCCTGCTCGAATTGAGCTTTCAGATCGCTCTGGGTCACGAGAACAGCCTCCATAAGCCGCTTTCGCACTTTCATCTCGAGTTGGCCCTTCCGAATGTCGTAGCGCAGCTTGACGGGGTTCCCCCCGGTGAATGCCAGCATGGCGGCGAAGGAGGCGTCATCGGTCTTACCCTGTCGTTCTTTGACGGCGGCCTCCACCTCCTCGTCCGAGACGCTGATGCCCATCTCGCGGGCCACCTGCTCTTGCAACACGTTAGCTATCAAGGTCTGCAATGCTGCCCTGGCGCGGGCTTCCCTCGCTTTCCCGGGCGGCAGCCCAGGGTGGGCACGCTCATACATTTCCACATGGATGCGAACGTCCCCCTTCGTGATGGCGACTCCGTTTACGCGGGCGACGATTCCCTCGTCGCCAGGATCGCTTGCCGCCGTCACACTGCCGATTCCCAGAAGCAGAAGAACCAGCACCGCAGCGCTCAGCATGTGGGGAAGCTTGACCATGTGTGTGGCCGCAATAGGAGCATTATGAGGTTTTAAAGTCAATCCCCAAATTCACCCTGAAAAAAGAGGGGGTAACGATTGTTCAGGTCGTTACCCCCTCCTCGCCCGTCAGATCGATGAATCAGTCTTCATTGAACCTGACCTCTCGCTCCGATCGTGCAACGAATTACTTCCACGGAGGCATCTGCGGCCAGGCGATTGTGCCCGAGTTCCAACCCACGGCATTCGAGATGCTCGTGACGCCCACGGGCAGAGGCGACGCGGTCGTCCCCTGCAGCGTCAGCAAGCTGTTCATGTTGGTTCGGACTTCTCCGACCTTCGTCAACAACTCCGCATCATAGATACTCATCTTGTCCTGATAGGCCGCTGACATCACGACATAGTGGCCGCCGCCGCGTTTCGGCCCAATGTGCGAGCCGTGACAGCCGTTGGCGCAGTCCATCTGCACGATCACCGTGTCCGTTGCTGTGTCGATGATCGCCGCTTGGGATGACTTCGACCCCTGCACGTACACCTTCGAGCTGTCCGGGTGAACGATGATCTGTATCGGAATATGGACGTTCGGCACCGGCGCGCCCATGAGGGTGCAGGTTGTGCATGCACCGAGGCTCACAACCCCCATTGGGGCTCCGGTGACTGCATTGGTCACACTGATCCTGTTGTCAACCGCATTGGACGTGTAGGCCTTCGTGCAGTTCACCAAGGATCCGGATGCCACTGGATAGACCCCCGCCGACGGGAAGAACGCTTGTCCTCCGCTCGGGCTGGTCGGGGTCGCTGGAATCTGGACAACCCCGATCCGGTTGTTCAACGGCGCGGGGACTGTGTCGTGAATCCCATCGCCACAGACCCAGTTCCCATGCGGGAAGTTCTCGCCTAGGTCCACCGTTTGACTGACCTGCGGAGGAATCGTAGAGACGATCTGATTCGGATCAAAGATCCCAAGGTTGCCGTGGATATTCGCGGGTGCCCCGGGTGCCGCGCTCTGTCCCGTGTTCCCGACCTGGCCCGCTTCCATCGTCACCCAGCCCACCGTGCCGCCCGGGTTCGTCATCACGTGGGTCACGTCCCCGGCAAACAGCGTATTGGTCGAGCCGACAATGCCTTGGCCGCCTGACCGTGAGATCCACTGGAATGTTTGGCCGTGCAAATTCGTCGAGAAGGTAAAACAATCTCTGTTCGGTTGGCTGATCACTGACCCAGGTGGGTTCCCCGATGCGGTGCCGTTCGGCCCGATCGGATCCCCCGTCTTGGTGAAGTGGTTGTTATTCCAGAGATTATGCGTGGTCGTCGCGCCTTCGAACCGGCCGCCAACCTTCCGGGAGCCATTACAGTAGACCGTGTCCGTCACACCAGAGGCTGCAGCAGTCTCAAGTGCGCCGCTTGCGCCGGTAATGGTTTGATTCGAATCCAACCAGAGATGCGCGCTCCCGCAGTGCACCACTCCTGGGTAGGTGGTGTTGGGCACGCCGTTGAAGCCCGGATACTCATAGGTCGCGGTCGTGCACCATTCGCCGATTCCAATCACCCCTTGGCGATCGGGCGTAGCCATGTCCTGCGTGTCGGTACCCTGCAGAATTTCCGGAACAGGTCCAGACCCCACGCCGACACTGATATTGCCCGCCATCCAGGGATGGATGAGACAGATGTATGGATTGTCGCCCGGATTCGGGAACGCCACCGTAAACGTGTCACCAGGAAGCTTCTTTCCGCTATCAAACGCAGGGCCAGCCGGGATAGGGATCTGGGACCCGAATGGGGCCGCTGCGAGGGCGGTCACGGTGTGAGTGGTATTGGGGTCGTTGAAGTGCCAGGTGATGCTATCGCCTGGGTTGATGCTGATTTGGACTGGCGAGAACCACGGCTGGATCTTTCCAACGTTCACCGAATGGTCCACAGCCACCGCCCAAGAGGATGTGGCACCGAATACGACCAGCGCCACTAAAACGAGAGTCGCAAATGCCCACCTTGAAGTTCTCATTGTTTTTCCCTCCTAAAGTCTCTGTGATAGAGGTCATGCACTGTGCTATTCACTGTACTGTCTGGAGTACCCCTGTATTTTTCTTCCCCACCTCCTTTCTTGCCCTTTCCCCTCTATTTCTATCCCGGGCTCCAGTTATCGGGCGTTTCAGTTATGGTAGGGACGTTATATCCGGGAGCCGAAAATGTATATCGGGAGCGCTACGGGGTTTTAACCACGGAGAGCCGCGGAATTTTGATTCAGGTATTTCCTTGAAAACAAGGAAAGCATTTTCCCCGAGACCCAGGCTGAAATGTACGCTTATGGACTTACATGTCTCGCCGCAAAATCGAGGAAGAGGCCAGACCTCTAATCTGCATGCGGTCCTAGTTCCTTGCTTCTATTTATATTTCACGAGGGCAACGGCCGGGTAATAGCGAGGAGCAATGTCCGGCAGCGGTCATTCTTCTGCGGGCAAAATGCCTCGCCGGATGGCATAGCGGATGAGTTCTGCGTGGTTATGGAGATTCAGCTTACGCATCAGATTCGCCCGGTGGGTCTCGACAGTCCGTGGACTGACGAAGAGCTTGTCTGCGATCTCAGCGTTGCTCAGGCCTCCGGCCACCAAATAAAGGACTTCCCGCTCCCGCGTTGTGAGCGTGTCATACGGGTCCAGTACCGCCCCATTCCTACTCTTCAGGTAGCCTTCGACGATTTTTTCGGACAGTGGGGGACTAAGAAAGCTCCGGCCAGCGGCCACTTCGCGTACAGCCAAGATCAGTTCATCGGCCCGTGAACTTTTGAGCACGTAGCCTGCGGCACCCTCTTGCAGTGCCTCGGACACATAAGCCTCACTGCTGCACATGGATAACATAATGACGCGGGTTTTGGGCGCGCACTTCACTACTTGACGGAGCGCAGAGAGGCCGTTGATGCCCGGCATCAGAAGATCGAGGACGAGCACATCAGGGCGCAAGCGCTCGGCTAGGTCGACCACTTCGCGCGCATCGGCGGCCTCACCAACAAGGTGAAAATCCGGCTCAGCCGCCAATAAGACCCTCAGGCCCTGGCGGACGAGGTGATGATCATCAGCCAAAAGGATACTAGTGCTCATGCTCTCATCAGGCTCGCGTGTTCGATCGGAGCAGTCAGCGGCAGTTCTGCCGTCACGCGGGTACCGCGGCCTGGCGAAGACTCCAATGTCAGCTCGCCCCCCAGCGCATGCACCCTCTCCCGCATCCCAGTCAGCCCCAACGTGGTGACCGGCGTCGAGCGCACATCAAACCCGATTCCCCGGTCTTCGATTTGCATCCCAAGCATGGAGCCATTGGCCCACATTCGCACGGTCGCCTGCTTGACACCCGCATGAAGGGCCACGTTGGTCAACGCCTCTTGGACGATGCGATACGCCGCCGTCTCCACCTCCGATGCAAAGCGTCTGCCTAAGTCGGTGTGTTCAAAGGTCACCTAAACATTGGTCTGGGCAGTTCCGGCCGGCGCTCTGCTATCTCCAGCGTCAGCTTCAGGGCCTTCAGCATTTGGCCGATCTGGTCATGCAAGTCCCGTGCAATGTGCCGCCGCTCCCTTTCCTCAAACACCATCGCCGCTAGGCGCGCCCTGGCTTGCTCGTCCCGTTTGCGCTCGGTGAGATCGCGAATGATGGCGCCAAAAAAGGCGCCAGCTCTTGTATCCCACTTCGCTAACGACAGCTCCAATGGAAATTCCGTTCCGTCTTTGCGCAGACCCTCCAACTCGATTGTCCGTCCCACCAGCTTTGTTTTCCCGGTTTGATTCACCCGCTCGATGGCGCGTCGGTGGGGCTCATGGTATCGGGTCGGCATCAACAGAGTCAGCGGCTGATTCAGCACCTCTGCTTCCGTATAGCCAAACATGATTTGCGCGCCCTGGTTCCACGAGAGCATGCGCCCGTGGTGGTCGCCCACAATGACAGCGTCGTTGGTAGAATGCGTCAAGGAACGGAATCGCTCCTCGCTCTCACGTAACGCTTCCTCCGCCAGCTTGCGCTCAGTAATATCGTCATAGACCACGATGATGCCGCGAATCTCATCGTTAGCACCGTAGATCGGGGCGGTCGCAATGCTGACCTCGATCAGAGACCCGTCCTTCTTCTGTCGCTGGGTCTCCATGAGGGTGACTGACTCGCCGCATAACACCCTCTTCCGCAAAGCATGGAACTCCTCCTGCTTAGCTTCAGGGACGATGGGATTCGACCGGCCCAGAACCTCTTGTTTGCCCCACCCGAATATCCGCTCGGCTGCTCTATTCCACATGGTCACGATACCCATGGGATACATCGCAATGATTGCCAGCGGCGACGCGTGGAACAGCGCGCGAAGCGTTTCATTGGTCTCGCGTAGTGCCTCCTCGCTGGCTTCTAGGGCTTCGGTTCGTGCCTTCGATTCCTCGTTTGCCTTTGAAAGCGCAATGGTTCGTTCCTGAACACGGAGTTCTAGTTCATCATGAGCTTTCCGAAGCGCCTCCTCCGCCTTGATGCGCTCGGTGACATCACGGCCCACACCGAGTATGCCGACTACTCTTCCGTTGCGGAGCTGGGGTGTTTGTATGAATTCACCCACTCGATAATTCCCCGATCGTTCCCGAATCCGCAGGGTAAAAAGCGGAGGGTTTTGACCAGCCATGACCTGCTGAAAGCGCTCCAGAGCGAGTGGCAGGTCTTCGGGATGAACGAGGGGGGCAAACGGCTGCGCGATCCATTCAGAGCACGACCAGCCCGTGTACAGTTCGAAAGCTGGGTTTAATGAGGTGATCGTGCCATCGGGTGAGAGAGTGTAGATGACATCTCGCACGGAATCGACGAGGCTACGGTAAATGTCTTCAGAATAGCGTAACGCCTCTCTTGCTTGCTCACGGCTCCTGGTCGCCTGCAGAAGTTCCGTTTCTTTCTCCGGCAGCACCTTGTAGACCTCAATGAAGCCTAGTCCATAAAAGAGCCAACTCGTACATAACGCCGCCAGCCACGCCCACGCGCCTCCCACATCTCCCAAGATGACTGAAAGGATTTGCTCCTTCGCCAATCCGTTGACGATCATGAGGATGTGGCCAATAGCCATCACAAGGGACCCCAAAGCGATGAAGGTCATCCCCCGCCCGATCAGGCTGCTCCTGACGGTTCTTGCTATTAGAAGGCCATAGATGATCGCGACCAAGAGAAACGGCATTTCTAAAACGGCAAACCAGGTGCTCATGGTGAACCTCCTGGATAGCGCGTAGTCCCCGCGCCTTCACGGATGTGGAGACCTGAAAGCCTTTTGGGAGATGAAGGTTGTAAAGCCTGGCACAGAAGGCTGGCAATCTGAATCAGCAGCGCTTTGCTTCGAGTCATCGGATCGCCTTCCACGAGAATGGCACTAAATCACGTATCTCCCCCCTTGAGATTAGGGAATTGTCCCTCTTCTTCTACAGGGATTCACCTGATTTCTGATCGTGAATTAACCTGAGTGTGCCGCCCCGTCAGTATGCTCGCTGCGCCCAAGTGACTGTAAGCCTTCGAAATTCGAACAAAGAGAGAGTTAGCGGCGTGACCGCGATCGGAGATCAGCGCCAGTGGGCCAGAATCATCCCGATGATTGCGGGTTGAGAAAGTGGTAAGAGGCGCGGGGTGGTGGTCAGCCTAGCTTCGGAAGAATCGCCACAGCAAAACGAGCAGGAGCACTCCTCCAATCGTGAGGCCCAGGCGGGAGGAGGCAAATCAAAAGGAGAGAAAAGCGAAAAGGCTACTTTTCTTCCAAGTTGGCGCCAGCAACCACCGTCGTACCCATTAAAGCTGTTCCAACACAAGAGACCGGTGGTTTTTTATAAGAAGCTTTCACGGCCTGTTGAACGCCCACTGAGCCGTTAGTAGGTGGTTACGGACCTGCCGCGACAAGCGGTTTAGAAACTGATGAAATGACCACAGGGTCGCATGGTTTGCCACTTTCGGCCGGCCCAGTTTTCCGGAAAAACGTCAGCCTGGCCCCTATTTCTGCCCCTAGGGATGAGTCGTGGACTCCTTCTGCTCTCGCGTCATCCGGTCCATGTCATTGAAGATATCCCGTTTGCGGTCGTCAAGCAAACGAACCCGCCGATCAAGCTCGTCGAGTCGCTGGCGGTACTCCGCGTCTGAGAGCTGCCCAGCATTACGACGGAGACAGGCCTCTCGGTACCCTGCTACCAGCGTCTGGACTTCGGGATCCCAGTACTCGCCTCCGAACGTGAACTCCGGCCCGACGCCGAGAAGGGGCGGACCGGCCCTCAGGCCGATGCTTGGCCCGATGGACCCGGCAGTGAGGGCACGGCAATCCATCTGTCCCGGTTGAGGAGTCGAAGCGCATCCTGCAACGATGCCAAGAATCATGGCAAGCGAGGCGCTGAGCGCGGGGCGTTTCATGAAGGACTTTCTTTCTTCCAGATTCGGTTGAGGTCCACCGTCATCATAACACAGAGGCGACGAGCTCGTTGAACGCCCATTGAGCCGTTAGTAAGAGCTTACGGGGCTGCTGACGACATGCGGTTTAGGAAGACGCTCTCGCCACTACCAACAGCCTCGTTGAGCCGCCCCCTTCACGCCTCCCGTCTGGTCTAATTCAAATTCCATGACGCAAACCGTGTAGTAAGACTCGGCCATACCCCTCCGACTGATGCCGGACGGATGACGTTGGGCCTTCTTCCAGATCAAGACGGTCCCTCCTGAGTCCGATAGCCTTTCACTGGTTGGAGGTCCGAACGTGGCAATCACCTCGTCCTTAGGCTTGCCCTGCCAGCTCTTGAGCAGAGCCTCATCGGGATTCGACGGTGCCGGAGCGCATCCGGGGATGACAAGGAGTAGAGACAGGAGGAATGGCAACCACTGCCTCATGACGTATTCTAGTCGCTGACGGGCTCGGTCTTCCACACGGGCGGCAAACGGGGCAGAAAGCAGGCCGCCCGGAGATCAGCGCCAGTGGGCCAGAATCATCCCGATGATTGCGGGTTGAGAAAGTGGTAAGAGGCGCGGGGTGGTGGTCAGCCTAGCTTCGGAAGAATCGCCACAGCAAAACGAGCAGGAGCACTCCTCCAATGGTGAGGCCCAGGCGGGAGGAGGCGAATTCATTGAATTGATCCAGCCAGGAGGGCGACGGCGGAGCTTTCTCGCCAGGCGCCGGCGGGGCAGGAGGCGGGGTCGGCGCGACTGTCACGGGCGCTTTGCCCGGATCCACGACCTTCGCCTTGCTTCGGAACTTCTCCGGGATGAGGTCCCGCCGGTCCGTGTAATGCGTGATGCCCCGCTCGTCCTCATACTTGTAGACGACACCAGCCGAACTCGCCGCCCCCGCAAAGACCAAGCAGGACACGACCCAGACGAGACAGCAGACGAAACCCTGATTGGCCATCACAGTAAGGGCTAGGACCCTGGCATGCGATCCACGTCAGGATATTTCCGCCGGATGGCGAGCACCTGGTCCATGGAGTCGAGGAAGAGATCCAGCAGTTGCGGATCGAAATGCCGTGCGCGGCCCACGCGGATGACTTCCACCGCCTGCTCCGGCGGAAGGGCCTGCTTATAGACGCGCCTGGTCGTGATCCCGTCGAAGGCATCCG
>VBOF01000266.1 GCA_005877855.1 Nitrospirota bacterium
AGGGACCTCCTTCCAAACGCCATATGCCCGCCAACGTGCAGAACAGCCGTCGACCGTGCAGACCAGCTTGGATCTCGTATCGTATATTTCCTGTAGCAACCCATGATCTGCGCGAAGACTTCTCGCACTACAGCCGTTCTGACGCCTCAAGGAGACGCTCAGCGTAGGCCTCGGCGGCCACTCGCACCCATTCGGGCTTGATCACGAGCAGCCAAATGAACAAAAGCAGTAGATTTACGCCTGCCGTGATGACAGTGAGCCCAAGACGTGCCCCACTCCACGCGGCCGGCTCAACAAAGAGAGCCGCCACAGTCGCAACTAAGCCGAGTAACACGATAGTTAGCCCGAAGGGTTTCATGCCCCAGAGATTTCGGCGGAATCGGCCTCGGATTTTAGCGCGACTTATCCGCTTCGGGATCACCGATCTGCGTGAACTCATGCTCGCCGAAGATCGCCGACTCGTGCGTGTAGTATTTGAATTCGAGAAGGTTGTGGAAGGGGTCTTCGAGAAAGAACGTGGCGTGCTCGATGCGGGTATTGGGGAAGCGCCGGCGCGGCTGCTGATAAAACTTCAAGCCCTTCGCCTTGGCGAGATCGGCCATCGCCTGCCACTCTTTTTCGGAGGTAAAGATCAGGCCGAAGTGGCGCGGGTAAATGCCCTTCGGCGGTCCGGGCTGCACTTTCGTGAGGTGCCCCACAAGCTGATGGCCTTTGAGTTCGAGCGTGATGGCCGAAGCTGAGGCCCGTCCTAGGCGGCAGCCTAAGCCGTCCACGTAAAATCGTTTGGCTTCCTCCAGGTCGGTGACCGGAAAGGCAAGATGGAACAGGATAGGACTCATGAAATGTTTAGCCGTCCTTCATCTCCAGCCAAGATACCAGCAATTCGTACGCCGCGTGGATGTCTTTGGTCATGGCCTCGGCTTGCTTGTACTTGGCCATGTATTTGCGAGGGTTGTTGGTGACCATGGCGTAGCGGTGCGGGTGCCAGGTCACGAGCAGCTCTTGCTTCTTCTTTTCCAGCGCCTCCCGCGTGAACGACTCCGTCAACTCGAAGAGCTTGAGGGCTTTGTCGAGATCTTCTTGTGACATGGTCAAGACGGGGACAGTCCCCGGTCGGAAGGGGGACAGTCCCCTTTACCGTTTCAGGAATGGCGGGTCTCCGTGATCGAGGCGATAGAGGGTGAGCGGGAACAACTGCTCGCCGGCGGAGACCACCGTCGTGCCGCCGTCGGGTGTTGCGCGCAAGATGTCGAGCGCGCGACTGTAATGATACCCGCAGCCAACCGGAGCCAGCTTGTCTTTCAGGGCTTCCGGCCGTTCCCAATGGGCGGTCAGCAGGGCGGTCCGGGAGGGGTTCCGCCGGCTGAACATGAAAGAGAGATGGTCCGGGTACCAGTCGGCCCCGCCGGTCGCATACGACACGAAGAGCCGGGCCTTCGCAGACGTGGCCAACTGGGCCAAGTAGCTGTTGGTGAGGAATCCGTCTTCTCCGACCTCCAGCCACTGCCCCGGAGGAGACAGGCAGGCATGCACAGCGAACGTCCGCACCTCCTGAAGCTGTTGCTGGGAAGCGAAGATGGTGGCAATCGGTCCATATCGTTTGACGAGGTCGTCAATGACGCCCTCCGTGAGGGCGGAGCGACCGGCGTTGGTCGGACCACTGTCGACATGCACCAGCGTGTTGCGGCCTCGGTCTGCGATCAAATAACAGTTCCGTGGCATTTCGATGTCACAGGGGTCTTCGCCGAAAAACGGAACCGAGGCGACACAACCACCCTCAAATGGGAAGGTTTCGCCGTGGGCCAGCTCGATCACGCGGGCGAAGCCCAGCTCGCTTAGCAGCGCCGGATAATCGTAATAGAGCTTTCGGCGGTTCTTGCGGCTCGGCACGATGACCGGGATGTCCTTCGGCATGGTCAGTAGTGTTCGAGGGTCCACATGGTCGTCGTGGTCATGCGTGAGGAAGATGGCGGCCGGCCGCGGATGCAGCGAGCCCCAGAGCGACGGAATGGGCATCTCAGCGAACCAGGGCATCAGCCATGGATCGAAGAGGAAGAACTGATCCTGCTGCCGGTACAAGAGCGCGGCATGGCCGAGGTGGATCACGTCCCGATCTTGCGTGGGGGCGAGCCAGCGGGAGCGGATCGACGAGCGCGGAGCGACGCCCAGGCAGTCATAGGCCTTGAGGTTCTCGAGCAGGCGCGTGAGGTCGCCGGTATTGCCGGGCCCCGATTTTTCCGCTGCGCTTTGGAGTTCCGCCACCGTATGGGTTCCATCCAAGAGCCCAAGGAATTTCCCCAAGGCCGGCGCAGGGGCGTCGTTGAAGCGCAGAGGGAAGACCTGCTGCGTCGCGGCATTGAAGCCGCGGAGCCCTACGTAGGTCATCTTCGCCGACTTCCCGGGCTCTAGGGGAAACTCCCACTGGAACGTGCCGTCGGGCCTGCGCCCGCACCGGATATGGGCGCGCAAGTGCGGCCGCGACTGGACCAGTTCGGCGTAGGCGTCCTCCAATCTCCTGCGGCGGTCCGGATCGTCGAGCGGCCCCCGGTGGGCGAACACGTCGCTGATGGCGGTGTCGATCGCGCTCTGCATGAGGTGGTGGGCTTCCTGGAGGCTGGCCACGACTTCTGGATCCACGCCCCCGAAGAACGGAAAGGGTCCCGGAAGTTCCGCGCTTTCGAACTGGATCCACGTCCACGGGTGTAGACCCAGGTAGTGATCGCGGTTCCAGCTATTCCAGATGTTCGCCATAATGAAAATCAGGGTAGTGCCGGGGGATTGCGCCAGTCAAGCATCGCCTAGATCTTCTCTAGGAGGAACAAAGTCGCGTCCGGATTGACCCGGGCCTTGGGCAGGATGGCCTGGTGCATGCGGACCCCAGGCGTTTGCGCGACTGGATCGGCGACCCGCACCCGAAGTGAGACACGGCGACAGGCCTCGCTCAGCCATGCGGGGCCCACCATGATGACCGCGCCTTCCGGGGCCAGCGCCTTGGACACTGCGCCGAGCTGACGCTCGCAGTCAGTCCGGCGCCGGTACTGCTCGAACGGGATCCAGCCGTAGATCAGCCCGTACGACTTGCCATAGGCTGCCTCGTGGTGTCGAGCGGCGTCCAGGAAGACGATCCGACGGAGATTAGCGAGAGTGCCCGCTGCTGCAGCTTGGTCCCAGACCCGTTGGGCTTGGCGCTGTGCGAATTCCGGGCGGGTGTAAAGGACTGTGTAGTTTCGATCCTGCGCCAAGTCCAGACATTCCGCCAGGACGGCATCCCAGCCGTGAAGAAGGGCAGTTTTGAAGGCCGCAGGTCCCTTCGTTGTTGCGGCAACTCGGTCGAGATATTCCAAGGTTTGTTCCACCACGAGCGGGAGAGTCGCCACTTCATCCACCATCGTTTCGTCGTCGGGATAGAGGGGCACGGCGCCGTAGGCGCATTTCGTGTCGAGCGCCGGGATTCCCTCCGGAAAGAGCGCTCGCCAAGTCGGAACCGAAGCGGGCGGCCGTGCAGGAAGCGGGTCCGTCCGCGTGACGCCCCATTGCGGACGCAGGGGGATCTCTTCCAGGCGCTCTCCATCCTGAAGCTGCAAAGCTGTTGGGGTCGTGCCGAGCATCCGGCCCCCTGGGGCCCATCCACCTTTACGCGGGCGTGTATAGGGGATGGGTACTGAATCGTTCAGCTTCGTGACCTTCTGGACCGCGCCGCCCATGACCGTGACGCACACTCCTTGCGCGAAGTCCAGGTATCGCCTGGGCAAGTCGGGCCGTGGCTTCCAGATAACCTCGCCGGAGCGGCGCGGTTCCATAAAGAGCGGGAAGGGATCAGCGCCGCCCGGCGCCTCCGGCACGAAGTACGTTGAGAAAAGCTGGAAGGCCTGGGGTGAAGGGTACGTGGGAATCCCGCGATAGCGGAGAGGTCGTGGTGGGCCGCCGACCGTCTGATCGTCATAGAGCCCGCGGATCAACTCGAAGGTGGCACTGCCCGTCCCTGGGAGCAGCGATTGGAACAATTCCACGACGGGGAGGAAGTCGATGTGTCCCCAGTGCATGGCACCCATGCAGGCCATGAAGCGAGGCTTGGCAGAACCCCCATCGTCCAGGATATACAGAGCGTCTTTGCGATGGCGGATCGTCACGCGGCCCTGCGCAGCCGTGGTCATGCTCTGGTCACCGTAGAAAAACGCGATCTCTTCCGGCGTGACCTGCAGCGCCTGGGCGGCCATCATCTGCAGATCCTTGGTCGTGAGCCGCTGCCACCCGGGCTTCCGCGAAAGGTCCAAGGTCCCGATGTTGACCAACCCCTCTGGCTTGAGTCCCACCCATTGGCCCCAGTCCAGGTACAGGCGGGCATAGACGAGTTTGGGATCTGGGCCGGTGTCGGCCCACGCGCATTCGTGCAACGGAGTGCCGCCCGGATCAACACACAGGATTCGGTGGCCATGGGTGCCATAGAAGATCGCGTGGCCGGCTTGCGTGATCAGGACGCGCGGCCCTGATTTGGGAGACCCGCTTGGCGGACGCCAGACCGTGCCCATGGCATGGGGCGAGGCCACAAACTTCCCGTTTTGGTCGATGAGCGCATCCATGCTTGGCCGGTTTTCCGGGAAAATCACGCTCCCTGGTCTGGTCATTATCGCGACGATTTCATGCAGGGAAAGCATGACCCGACAGTAGGGGGATGAGGCTCCGGGTGTCAAGTGAGGGGGAAAGGGGTACTGGTAAAGTTTGAGTCCCTGCCTCTAATGACAGCTAGGAGCGAGTATGGCATGATGGAGGCATGCCCAAGAAGCCCAAGAAGAACTCCTCCGATCCTAACCTACTTGACAGAGCGGTGGTAGAGGCCGCTCAGCAACGAAGTGCGGGCTTGCAGAAACGTTTGGATGAATTGGAACGCTATGCGGCGAACATTGCGCACGACCTGAAAGGGCCGGCGCGGCGGATGGCCGAACTCGCTTCGTTGCTCCAAATAGATTACAAAGGCCAGCTCGATGAGCGGGCAGACCGCTACTTAGGCTGGCTTCAGGAAACCGGCCAACTCCTGATGAACAGGATCGAAGAGGTTCTGAAGTTAGCCCGTATCGGGACCGTGTCCGAAGTGGTTGCGGCGGTCGATCCGGCCGAGGTGGCCCGTGATGTGGTCAAGGGCTGCGAGGGGCTTATCGAACGGCAGGGCGCACGGGTGCACGTGGCGGATACTCTTCCCACAGTTGCCTGCAACCGCGTTCACCTCTTTCAAGTGGTGGACAACTTAGTCCGAAACGCGCTGCAGTTCTCCGTTGATGGGCGCCCTCCGGATGTGGAGATCGGCGTGGTGAAGCGGACGAACGAGACTGTGCTGTTCGTCCGGGACAACGGCATCGGTATTCCTTCATCTGACTGGGAGCGGATCTTCGAGCCATTCGAGCGCCTGGGCCACAAGGATGTGCCCGGAACCGGAATCGGGCTAGCCATTGTCAAAAAGATCATCGAGCTCTACCAGGGGCGAGTGTGGGTCGAGTCGGAGCCAGAAAAGGGGACTACGTTCTTCTTTACTCTCCCTCTGTACGGGGACCTCACAGGAGTGCCGGTGAGGCAAGAAAGGGCCGGCTCGTGATGGAAGACAAGAGTCACGGATTCCATATCCTGTTGGTGGATGATGAAGCAGGCGACGCCGAAATTCTGCTTCGTTCGCTGGAGCAAGAGCTGGCTGACGACGAAAACCGGGAGTTCGATTTCACGGTTGTTGCCCGGGCCGAAGGGGCGCTTAAGGTGCTGGAGGAGAAGGAGGTCCATCTGATCCTGGCTGACGTGCGGATGCCGGGCATCGGCGGTATCGAGTTCCTGAAGCGACTACAGGGCCTCAACCAATTCATTCCGGTCATCATGATCAGCGGCCTCAACTCGATCGACACAGCCGTCGAGGCGATTCGGCACGGCGCCTTCGATTACATCACCAAGCCGTTCAATCCCAAGGTGCTCGCTGCCCGGATTCATCGGGCCATGCGCATGTACGAGATCCTGCACCAGAACTGGGCCCTCCGTCGCATGGCCATTCAGCCGGAGGGCTTCGAGACGCTGATCGGAGTCAGCCCGGCGTTTCAAACCTTGTTGCGCTTGGTGCAGGAAGTCGCCCCAGTTCGCTCGACGGTGCTGATTGTGGGAGAAACCGGTACCGGCAAGGAGTTGCTTGCCCGCGCCATTCACAATCTGAGCCCCGAGCATGAGCAGCCGTATCAACTGGTGGATTGTACGCGGTTTCCTGAAGGGATGATCGAGAGCGAGCTCTTCGGACATGTCAAAGGGTCCTTCACGGGCGCTGTCGTTGATAAGCTGGGTCTGCTGGAATTGGCTGACGGCGGCAGCGTGTTCTTGGACGAGATCGCTGACCTGCCGCTATCGCTCCAGGCCAGGCTGTTGCGCGTAATCGAGGATGGCGAGGTGCGCCCGGTCGGGGGGACGCGGTCCAAGAAGATCGACGTACGGTTCATCGCGGCGACCAATCAAAACCTGGAAGAGCGCGTCAGTCGGGGCGAGTTTCGCAAGGATCTTTTCTACCGGCTCAATGTCGTGACGTTGCGGGTGCCGCCCTTGCGGGACCGGGCGGAGGACATTCCCTTGTTAGCCCGTCATTTCCTGACTCAGTTCGCCCGGGAGTTCGGGAAAGCCGTAACTGATCTGCACTCATCGGCTGTGACCGATCTCGTGGCCTACAAGTGGCCGGGGAACATCCGAGAGCTGCGCAACGTCATCGAACGGGCCGTGATGCTTTGCACGGGCGAGCGCCTCTCGTCGAAAGAGTTGTCCTCGCTCCTTCCGGCCGTCACAGGAGAGAAGACCGGCCATGCTTCGATGCCGGGCGAGGAGTATCTGCACCTGCCCTATTCTGAGGCCAAGCAAAGCGTGCTGGAAGCCTTTACGATCCGGTACATGAAGAGCAAACTGGCCACGCATGGCGGGAACGTCACCCGGGCGGCCCAGGACAGTGGGATCCCCCGACAACATTTCCAACAGATTATGAAGCGCTACCTCAAGAATTCTGAATAGGTCAACGCGTCTGTAAGGCTTCTACGGGCCGTCAGGCGCCATGGTGATGACTAGGACGCCGTCCCGGACGGCCTTAAAGTCGGCGACGACACGCGTATCGTCAGCAATGATCCGGCTGAGCTCCTCGATGGCCCTAACGGCAGGATCGCGTCCATGATCCACAGGGTCAAGTGTGATGCCGCGCATATTGTCGAGCAGGAGCACCCCTGTCTGCGCCAACAGTTCCATGGCCCGATGATAGTAGTGCACGTAGTTTTCGGTGTCTGCGTCAATA
>VBOF01000267.1 GCA_005877855.1 Nitrospirota bacterium
GACCTGCGTGAAGCGGTCGAAGGCCTCTTCGTTCACGGAGTGGCAGGAGACATCAATGGAGAAGGGCGGGGAGCGCTTGAGCCTGTCGATGATGGCCTGGGTGAAGATGGTGCCGTTGGTGTACAGCATGAGAAGAAAGCCCTTGCGGTAGGCGTAGTCATAGATCTCGAAGAAGTTGGGGTGGGTGAAGATTTCGCCGCCGGTCAGATTCAGGTACAGGATTTCCAACTCGGCCATTTCGTCAATGATTCGTTTGATTTCTGTGAGAGTCAGCTCTCGCGGGAAAAACTTCCGGTCGTTATAGGGGTCGGTATAACAATGGACGCAATGGAGGTTGCAGCGGTAGGTCAGCTCCATCTGCGCCTTGATCACCCGATCGGATTGGAAGGCGCGTTCGTGGACCTCGCGGCTGAAGTCCTTGTATTCGACGGTCGGAATGGTTCGTGATTCAAGCATGGCTGGCGCTCGGTTGGATGAGGGGGGCGGGCGCATCGGCCTTGAACGGGCATGCGAAGCTCGGGAGGGCGTGGTAAAAGCCTTCGCTGAAGGAGCCCCGTCTCAGGTCATAACTCATCAGGCGGTTGCCGGAGCAGAGCTGGAGCTGCCCGTACGCGTCGATGTGGAAGGAACGCCTGCCGCTGACACAGGAAGGTGTCTGCAGGGATTGCTTGCGGCAGGTTTCGTTCCAGAGTTCCGGATCCTGCTGGTTGATGTCCAGCAACTCGGCTTCGGACAGGGCCCAACGGTCCGGCGCGTCGCTCCCATCCAGCGTGGGACGCATCTCTTCGCCCAGTTTGTAACCAACCGGCCCGAGACTCTGCACGTACCGTTTGACGGCCAGGATTTCGTCCTTGTTCACCGTCATGGCCGTCGTTTTCAGCGTCAAGGGCAATTTGCGGTCCAGCAGCAACTGTATGGCCCTCATGCAGCGCTGAAACGAGCCTTTCCCCTGGGTCACCGCCTCAAACGTATTCTCTCGCAAGCCGTGGAGGCTGATCTCGATCCGATGCGGGGGAAGCGCGGCCAACTGGTCGGCGACTTCCTCGGTGATCAGGGTCCCGTTGGTAAAGAGTGTGACGAGAAAGCCGTTCGATTTGGCATGTTCGTAGACCTGAAAAAAATCGGGTCGGGCCAAGGGCTCGCCGCCGGTCAGATTCAGGTACAGGATTTCCAACTCGGCCATTTCGTCAATGATTCGTTTGATTTCTGTGAGAGTCAGCTCTCGCGGGAAGATTCCACTCTCCTGATCAGTTCCATCAGGGACAGTCTCCGCAGGAACCTGAGCAGGTCTTTTCTGAGGCGATGGGCCGGCGCGTCGAACGCATTATCCAAATCACTGATAATTTGGTCAACAGATTTTTGCCCATCCAGTCCCTGCCAGATGCATGAGGCCACGTCATTCAAGTGCATGAACAGCCCCTCATTTGTATCGATGAGGACGGCGCGCCCCTCAAGAAACCGCCATTTGACGTGCGGGGCGCGCTCGTACCGCTCGGAGGCCTTCGGCACCGACCGGACTAAGAGGTCTTTGAATCCCATGTTGCTTTCGGTCTCCACCAACGGAGCACACGACCGAGAATCGCGAGACGCATCGCTTTCGCAAGATGCCTGCGCGCCTTGAAGAAATTGCGTTTACGAAGGTACAGTCTCGCAAGCGCCCGGTGCAGGCTAGGTGAGTGCTCACCGTGGCGGATCAGTTTGTGATAGCAGGCCAGCGCATCCTCACGACGGTTCAGCGCCTCGGCCACGCGGGCTTTGAGCCACAAATATCGAGCCTGGTACCAGGCTGTGTCGGCAGACCCGCTAGGTTCGGGCCCGAGCGCATCCCAAGCCTCGTGGTAACGGCGCAGGTGCAGACAGGATTCAGCGAGACGTCCTCGCACCACCGGATGATCTACTCCGTCTTTCAGGAGTTCCCTTCCCAAGAGGATCGCCCGTGCCCAGGCTTTTTCCGAGATCAGCGTCCCAAGCTCGAACAGGCGGTAGTAAGGATTGTGTGGGTCAAGCTGCTTCATGCGTTCGTAGGAGGCCTGGGCTGCGCGACGCAGCCCGACATTGAGGAGAGCAGGACCGGCATGGTTGTACCGGGTCCGGTACGTGGGATCGGCTTCGATTGCCTTCCGATACTGGGCGGCCGCCCCAGGGATGTCGTTCCCCTCGAGCAGAAGCATGGCGAGGTTAAAACGCAGCGCCGCATCGTTTGGGTGAACCTCGATCAGTTCTTCGAGTCGTCGGACCTCTGACTCAGGGTCCTTCCTTGTACTCAGTCTGAAAAGATCCCTCAGCGCCTCGAAGCGACATTCTTCATCCTCTGAGAGGGAGCGCAGAAGGCGCTTAGCCAGTTCCATGCCCAGGAACTTCAGCCGAAGCGGCGTGTAGCCTTCCTCCACGGAATAGGCCAGCGTGACGAACTTGTAGCGAAGGCCGCTCGCGTGAAGATATGACACGAATTCCGCTGGCGAGAGCCAGAAGCAGGGAGTTCGGACGTCGGCATAGGGGTAATGGCGAGAATACAGGGACTGTATGATGAAAAAGTCTAGGTCGATATCCAGGAGGACCTCTTCCTGGGGCACATAGGCCTGGTAGGCGGAGTAGGGGATGGCGAGCAAGCGCCTACCGTAAATTCGTCCCTCAAAATAACCGGCGTCCGAGGCTTGGATCAGTCGAAACAGCCCGGGCGCAGCAGCCGCAATCGCCTCCAGAGTGGATCGGACCGCTCGCGTCTGGTTCGTCAGGTCTGGATCGTCCGGGTAAACCCATACGAATTCACGGACGATGTTCGCTCGGATGGCCTGATGAATGTAATTGCCCAGGTGGGTCCGCTCCTCCTCGGTTTTTTCAGAGAGCCTCCAGAAGGGAGTCCGCTGGAGCGTGGACATCATCTCCGAAAGGCTCGGTTTCTCTAAGAGCGCTTCAGGGGTGGGGGCGATCCAGGCGAAGTCAATGTGGGCATCAAAATGCACCAGAATCTTGTTCTGAAAGCCGGCCTTCTTCCAGGCATGATAGGCCTCGTCATGATCTTCCACCACGCAGATCGTGAGGCTCCCCGATCCGGCCGTGGGTTCTAACTCCTGCGAGAGAGGCTCTGCGCGGTGCGCCATCATCATACGGAGGCTTCCTCAATGGCGCGGATGCCGAGGAGGTCCTCGATCAGCGTGGTGAGGTCCTTTTCCAACTGTTCACTGGTGACGTCGTATTCGTTGGAGAGTTCGGTCAGGATGGCCTGGACCGAGCGCTTCCCATCGATGCGGCGCCACAGGGCGGCTCCCGTCTCATTGAGGATGTACAGACTGTTGACCTCCGACAATTGCTGTCGAATGGGTACGAGGATGCATTCGCCCGCCACCTCGCGTTGTACGAAATTCGTATTCTTGGCGAAGATCCTATCTGGCAAAACCATCACCTGCCTCCCTCGATGAGTTCCTAGATCCGGGCCACAACTTCGTTCAGTGCGTAGAGACTGTTAAACTCCCCGATCTTATGCCGGATGGGGACCAAGATCATCTCGTCGGCGATTCTACGAGAGACGATCGAGGCATCTTTCTGAACGATTTTATTCAAAGGCTGCATGTTGGTGGAAGTGAAAAAAGCCCATGTATCACTCCTCAACCGGAATGTCAAGAAGAGAACGAAATCTTTGGACATTTCAACGGCTCGGCGCTGATTGTGCGCGACTCCCCGCTGTGCTACTATGCCGCCCGTGAGTATGATGAACGCCGAATTTCAAAAAGATGGGTATGTCATTGTCAAAAACTTTCTGGATCGCAAGCTGTGCGACTTTCTCTCTCAGTATTTTTGGTTATTGAAGATGAACAGGTTGACGACCGGTGATCATCAGGTCCCGGATTCAGACGTTATTTATGGGGATTGCGCGTTCGAGACCTTGATGGCGTCGTCGCACGGTTTTCTCTGTGATCTTCTGGGAGTCAAATTATACCCGACGTACTCCTATGCGAGACTGTATTACACGGGCAATGATCTGGAAGCTCATCTGGATCGGCCTTCATGTGAGTTTAGCGTGACGCTGACTCTCGGCGGTGAATTCGAGAAGATTTGGCCGCTCTTCATTGAAAAAGCCGATGGCCAGGGCATTGCGTGTCACTTAGGTATTGGCGATGCCCTGGTGTACAAGGGATGCGAACGCAGGCATTGGAGAAAGCCCTTTGAAGGAGTGTGGCAAGCGCAGGTGTTCATGCACTATGTGGATGCCAATGGACCGTCTGCGGAATGGAAGTTTGACAAGAGACCGCTTTTAGGGCGCGGGCTTAGAACCTAGGTCAGAACAGCCAGCTTACAATGCTGTAGCGTTTGCCGTGAGTCACGGGCAGAACCTGGTGCAGGATTTCCGATCGAAACGCGATCAACAGCCCTGGCTCGCTGATTAGAGGAAAGCCGTAGGTCAGCCATCGTGGATCATCGATGAGGCCATAGAACGTGAGAGATCCGCCACAATAGGTGTGATCTGCCGGCTGCTTCCCTTGACCGTTCAGGAAGATGGCGATGGACACCTTTCGCTTCCTGACATCGGGTTGTGCGTCATTATCGTTGTCGATGTGTACCTGGTAGAAATCTCCTTCCTGGTAGGTCAAGAAATCCAGCGGTTGGCACCCGGTGAGCGTAACATTAAAATGCCGCTCGAGCGTCGGTATGAGCGCGAGGAGTCGCGCTTCGACGAGTGAAACGGTCGCATCAGGGACAGCCGCCGACTTCACCTTGCGGAGAGTTTCGTCGAAGACGCCGGTCTCGTCGGGGCCTGCAATTATCGCTTTGGCCTGAGCCGCCCCATCTATCTCACGGCAACATCGTGTGCACAACTCCTGCTCGAGGAAGTTGTTGCGAACAAACAGCCCGAGGCGCGTAAAAAACTCAGCGGTTGGCATTAGCTCGTCTCCACGTCCCCCGTTTCAACGAACCCGTCTTCCAGCATCCGGGCCACAAAACCGAGAAGGTCCTGCTCGCATTGCGCCTCCGTCACCTCGTACTCGTGAAGAAGGGCGTCAAGGACCTCGTGAAGCGCACGGTGCTCGTGGATGAGTTGCCACATCCTCGTCCCCATCGGGTCGAGGCTGACACAGACGCCCGTGGCGGGGTTCAGGAGGAGCAGTTCGCCGTGAAGTTCCTGGACGGCGATGCTCTCGGGTATTCGTATCTGCGAGGCCAAAGACAGGACGCCCTTCATCGCGCGAGCCAGTTTATTGATGCCCTTTGTTCATGTCAAGACACAGTGGTAGCGCCTCGAAGTCAGCACTCTGTTGCTGAGCGTGGGGGCCCATCCTAATTACCAAGACTCGTCCTGTCAATTGCAACCGACGGTGCCAGGCGCGCGGACGAGGCTGATTGTGAGCATCGCCGGGCTGTGCTACCATCACGGCCCGTGAGCTTCTGGCACAAAATCCCGCAGCCGATCATCGGGCTCTCACCGATGGACGGGGTGACTGATCCGGCCTTCCGGTTCATCGTGGCCCGGCACGGGAAGCCGGATGTGCAGGTCACCGAGTTCATCAACGTGGATGAGGTCTGCCACGGCGGCGAGGCGGCCTGGCAGCAGCTCCAATACGCTGAGATTGAGCGGCCGATCGTCGCGCAGATCTACGGCGCCGATCCGGACAAGTTCTACCAGGTGGCCCAGGTGGCCTGCGAGCTGGGCTTCGACGGCGTGGACATCAACATGGGCTGCCCTTCGAAGAACGTCTCGGCGCGCGGCTGCGGGGCGGCGTTGATCCGCAACCCGCCGTTGGCCCGCGAGATCATCCGGGCCGGCCAGGCCGGGGTTGCGGATTGGGCGGCCGGCCATCGCATCGAGACCATCGGGCTCCGTCCCAAAGTAGTGGAGCGGGTCCTGGCGCTCACGGCGGGCCGCGACGGCTCACAATCGCGAAAGCCCGTGCCCGTCTCCGTCAAGACCCGGATTGGCTACGATTCTGTCGTTATCGAGGACTGGGTCTCGGTTCTGCTGGAGGAACGGCCGGAAGTGATCTCGATCCACGGCCGGACGCTTACCCAGATGTACCGGGGCCGCGCCGATTGGGGGGCCATCGCCCGCGCGGCCAAGCTGATTCGCGAGACCTCGACCTTGGTGTTGGGCAACGGCGATGTGGGGTCGCTCGATGATCTCGTCGCGCGGGTGCGGGAGACGCAAGTCCACGGCGTCCTGATCGGGCGCGCGGCCCTCGGCAATCCCTGGATCTTCCGCGCGAAGGAGTGGGCCAAGGGAGAGGGTAAGGGTGAGGGGGACGCTGTTGATTCGGTGCCCCTTTCTGAGCGGTTCCAAGTCGCCCTCGAGCACGCCCGCTATTTTGAATCACTGGGCGGGGCCCCGCGCTTCGCCGCCATGCGCAAGCACCTGGGCTGGTATTGCACAGGGTTCTTCAAGGCGGCGGAAGTCCGTTCGCAAATGTTTCGCGCTACAAGCTCTCAGGACGTTGAGCGGATTCTGGCCGCCATCTTTCTCCCCTCTCCCTCATGGCCCCCTCACCCTTGCCCTCTCCCCCTTGGGGGGCGAGGGGACAAGTTGTGACACTGGTTCTGGCCTCGACTTCCTACCAGGCGCGCCAGAAAGCGGCCTGCCTGGTCTCCCGGTTTCCCGACGCGGTGATACTCGGCAGTGATACGCTCATCAACCTCGACGGGCGCCTCATCGGCAAGCCGAGCAGTCCCAACGGCGCGCGGGCCATCCTCCAGCGCTTGCGGGGACGGACACACGACGTCATCACTGCCGTCTGTTTGTTATCTGGTAGGGGCACGGCGCGCCGTGCCCCTACCGTCTTTGAATGGGTCGAGACGGCTCATGTGACGATGCGCGACTTTACGGAGACTGAGCTCGACGCCTACCTCGCGACCGGCGATTCCCTGGACAAGGCAGGAGCCTATTCCATCCAAGGAGCGGGGCGGGACCTGGTGGCCAGCCTCGACGGGGATTACCTCGCGGTCGTGGGCTTGCCGCTGAAGGCCGTTGCGGAAGGCCTGGCGAAGCTGGGCTGTCCGGTGGTCGTGGATGTGGACCGTCTCTATCGCGAGCGGAATTTTCTCAATTGGCGGACCTTCGGACCGTAGGGGCACGGCGCGCCGTGCCCCTACCTCCTCTCCCTGTGGGGAAGAGGGGCGGGGGAGGGGGCCGGGATGAAGAAGCCGCACGAGAATTCCATCTTCATCGCGTCGTGAAAGCCCATTGAGATGGGGATCAACTCGCGGTTCAGGACGAGGGCCAGGTATCCTGTGAACGGGTGCGGGGCGGTCGGCACGAAGACCAGACTCAGCCGTCCAGAAGGCGAGCACTGCAGTTCCTCAGGCGCCTCGCCCATGAGCAGCCCGATCGCGTACAGGCCGAGGCGTGGAAACGGAATGAGAACGATCCGGTTCTCGCGCTGGCGGTCCATGAAGGTGAAGATGTCGGTGATGGACTTGAACGTGGTGTAGATGCTCCGCACCAGCGGGACGCGCAGCAGCACCGCCTCCGAAGCCTTCACCAGACGCTTCCCCAGCAAGTTGGACGCGACTGCGCCGGTGGTAACGATCAAGAGGATGAGAGTCAAGGCGCCGAGGCCGGGGATGGACGAACTGGCGGCGGGACCCAGGGCGGCCACCAGTGCCCCATCGACTGCAGTGAACAGCGCTTTCAGAATGAGGAACGTGCCCCATAGCGGGACGATGACGGCGAGGCCCGTCAGGAAATGCTTTCGGAGTTGGTGCGTAGGATGCATGCGATGCGTCGTAAGCCCGTCATTGCGAGCGAAGCGAAGCAATCTCGATTCGCAAATGATCGACGGGCGTGGCGGAGATTGCTTCGTCGCGGAGGACGCTCCTCGCAATGACACGCATGAATTGCTGCGGCCTCAAGCTAAGACTCGAGAACGACGGCTGTTCCGATCATGGTGACGGTGGCCAGAGGGCCCTGCGTTGGGAGCACTTCAAGGCGTACCCCCACGACGCCGTTGCCCCCCCGTTCGATGGCGTGGGTCTTCAGGTCGGCGGGCGCCAGGTCAATCGCCTTGCGCAGCTGCGTCCCGATCGGTCCTGAGCTGAGACTCTGCATGTCCTGCCCTAGGGGGAGCAGGTCGTCAGTCTCGCCGATCCGCACGACCACTGAGCCTGTCACGACCCCCGCATATGTGATGATCCGCTGGCCTTCAAAGGCGACCTGCGTGGTGACCGGGATCGAGGCCTGCTGCGCCTTGGACCGCTGGATCGTAACCTGGGTTTCGGACGATGGCAGGGACAGGGGAGGAGCCGGGGCAGCCGGACGCTCACTCGCCGGCGCGGCGCTCGGATAGGAATCCGGGCGTTCGATCCGTTCCAGAAAGTCATTGGGCACTGGGATGGACCCGCGCGGCGCGGCGGCTTTCCCCTTCGATTTGGACTTGGGGGCTTTTCTCACGGGCACGGCCTGGCCCACATCTCTCGTGCTGTAGGTGTCGTCCTCTTTGGGCGTGATGGGAATGCCGGGCTTGTCGGAGGGGCTGGCGCCCGGCCTGCTCAAGTCATACCCGCAGTTCACGCACACTTTCCCGGGTGTCATGTCGAGCCCGCATTGTGGACACGTCATCGTCGGCCTCTTTTCCTCACCTGACGCGTTGGGAGTCGGGAAGGGGGCGGACGCCGGGATGGTCCGCCAGGATATATTTGTCCAGGAAGGCAAGGGTCCTGGCCCAGGCTTCCGCCGCTGCCTCTTCCTTGTAGACGTCCGGTCTCGTGTCGTTGAAGAAGGAGTGGGCGGTGCCCGGATACTTGTGGACCTCGCACATCACCTTGTTGGCGGTGAGCGCGCTGACCATGTGGTGCACTTCCTGTTCAGTGACCGAGTCGTCGTTCTCCGCCTGGTGATAGAGCACGGGGCAGCGCAGGGTCGAGAGCTTCTCGGTCGGCACGTGGCCGTAGAAGATGACGGCGGCCCGAAGCTGGCGGCGCGCGCAGGCGAAGCTGAGGCCGTGGGAGCCTCCCATCGAGAATCCGAGCACCGCGATCCGGTTCTTCTTCACATAGTCCTGGAAGTTCAGGTATTCGGCGGCGTCGTTCAAATCATGCAGGAGGTCGGCGGTCTTGACCTTGCCCATGAGTTGCGCGGCGAGCTCGGGATCGCCGGTGACCGGCCCTCCGATCCGGCTGTACTGATCCACGGCGAGCGCCACGTAGCCGTACTGGGCCACCCGATAGGCGAGGTCTTGGAAGTGGGAGTTGAGCCCCCACCACTCATGGAGGATGAGCACGGCAGGGTACGGACCTCCCTTTTGGGGCCAGGCCTGGAAGCCCTTGATGAACACGTGCTTGGCGACCTTGGTGGGCGCGTACGGATCAATGGCGACGTCCATGGGGTCGGGCATGCCGGTGCCGCTGGGAATGCGGACCGTGGCCGAGCCGATCTCTTTGCGGTCATACGTGGGCGCGGGGGCGTTCATGTGAGGCACAACTATTTTCTGGTGCTGCCAGCGTCAATATTAATGAAAGGTAAGGCACCGCTTCCACCTATCACTTGAGGGAACTTCCCATCCCACTTCTCGATGGCCCGGAGCTGCAAAATGATCGGGCTGATCGTTTCTTTCTGGATCCGCTGGGATTCGGCCTCCGCCTTGGCTTGCACGATTTTCTGCTGGCCTTCGATCTTGACCCGCTCCAGGTCCCGCTGGGCCTTCAACGCCAACTGCTCGGCCGTCTGCTTGGACTCGATCGCCTCATTGAACCCTTTCGAGAACTGGAAGTCGGTGATGTTCAGCTCGTCCAATGAAATATGGGAAGTCATCAGGCGCTCGTGAAGTGCTGTTTTAATCTCGTCCTTGACGAATTGCCGCTTCGTGATCAGCTCTTCCGCCGTGAACTTGGCGGTGACGGCCTTGACGATCTCCTGCACGGCCGGATCGATGATCCGCTTTTGGTACTCCAATCCGATCGTCTGGAATACCTTGTTGACGCGGTCCGGGAACAGATGGTAGTTGAGCACGATCTCGGTCGCCACCGTTTGGAGGTCCTTGGAGGCGCCGGTGGACCGGGTGTCCGACTTGCGGATCCGGACATCCAGTTTGATGACCCGTTCGATGACCGGAATGATGAAGGAGAAGCCCTCCGGCAGGATCTTGTCCTCCACGCCATGGAGCTGGTTGAACACCACGCCCCGCTCACCGGCGCCGATGATCACGAAAGGAGAGAAGATCCACAGGAGGACAAGTACCACGGCGAGGATGGCAAAGGGGCTCATCTTCTTCAGCCCGGGCACCTCGCTCAACGGGTCAAATTCTTTGTTCAGAGCCATGGCGCCCCCCAGCCGTCACCGGCTTATTCACTGCTGCCCAGCATGTCGTCGATCAAGGGCCTGTTCCGGTCGTAGCAATTGGGACAGATATGATCGAAGAGGGCCTCGTGGTCGGCGGCGAAGTTGCGGGCGTCCACGAGTTTCTCCGAGACGACGATCGCGTAACACGGATCGCAGAGCTGGAACGGCCCGCGCATCAGGCTGATCGTCTGCATGGTGCCGAACGGTGATCCTTCTTACTCAGGCTTCTGCGACGATGTGCGTGTCGGTCTCTTCGACGCCGTCGATGATGTGGATCTTGGAGATGACGACGTCGGACAAGGCTTTTTCGTCGTGCACTTCGATGAAGCTGAAGATGTCGGGCTGACCGAAGCAGGGATGCACCTGGTGGACCCCCGCGATCGTCTTCAGGGCCTTGACGACGTCCTTGGTCTTTCCCGCTTTGACCTTGATCAGGATGTAGGCTTTGGTTGCCATGGCTTCCTCCTGGGCCTCGTGTGGGGGCGATCTTAACAGATCGCCAAGGAAGAAGGAAAGAGGGCCGCGGGGTCACCGCAACGGCATGGCGCGCCGTTCGGCTTCATAGATGCGGTGGATGTTGCGCCCCGTGGAGTGGAAGCGGTCGCGCGCCTGGCGGTAGACCCTCGCCATCAGGTCGAGGTCGGCCGGGCCGACGTTGAATTCCTGAAGCCCCGCCATCACATCGGGGCGCGCAGTCGGTGGGTGCGTTTGGGCGTAGGTGACGATTGCCTCCAAGGTTCGGGACGTGAGTCCTTCTCTCGGGTCGGGCGCGGCTTCGCGAGCCTCGCTCCGACGCAGAGCGTCGGCGAACCACCTTCGGGTGGCCGGGTTGGTAGTTTTGGTCAGGGCTGCCTGGGTTTGGATCAGGGCGTGGATCAGCGCGTTCGCCTCGGGCGAGGTCTCGGGCGGCAGCACGTCGGCCTCTTCGAACACCGCGAGCAGGGCCATGACGTGCCCGACGAGAGGCCGACTGGACTCCCCGGTGGAGGAAGCGGCCCAGAGGAGGCACGCGAAGACGAGGGACACCAGCCAGAGCATGCTGCCCATTGTACCTTTTCCCTGTTTGGACTGTCTCATCTGCCGAGGGGGCATGCTGGCGAAAGTCTACAGCGTGGCAGTGAGCGGACTGGACGCCTACTCTGTCGAGGTGGAAGTGGACCTCGCGGCCGGGCTACCCATGTTCACGGTGGTCGGACTTCCGGACCTGACGGTGCGGGAAAGTCGCGAGCGGGTCCGTTCGGCGCTGCGCAACAGCGGTTTCAGCTTTCCCCAGCGCAAAATCACCGTCAACCTGGCCCCGGCGGACCTCCGCAAGGAAGGCGCCGCGTTTGATCTGCCCATCGCCGTGGGGATCCTGGCGGCGGAAGGGATCATCCCGGCGGCGGTCTTGCGGGAGCTCGTGATGGTGGGGGAAGTCTCCCTGGAGGGCGCTATCAAGCCCGTCCACGGCGCGCTCTCCATGGCGCTGGCCTGCCGCGGTCGAGGCATCAAGGGTCTGCTCGTGCCGGTCGAGAGTGCCAGGGAAGCGTCCATCGTGGAAGACGTGCCTGTGTATCCGGTCGCGACTGTCCCCCAGGTCGTCGAGCATCTCACGGGCGCCCAGGTGCTGGCCCCGTTCGACCGCAGTGCGGTGGCGTCCCGTGAGGCCCTTGCCGGCGTGGCCGATTTTGCGGAGGTGCGCGGCCAGCACCATGCGAAGCGGGCGTTAGAAGTGGCGGCGGCCGGCGGGCACAACGTCCTGCTGGTCGGTCCCCCAGGATCGGGGAAGACGACGCTGGCGCAGCGGCTTCCAGGAATTCTCCCGCCGATGACGCTGGATGAGGCGATCGAGATCACGCGGGTCCACAGTGTCGCGGGCCTGCTCCGGCCCGGTCAGGCGCTGTTGCCGGTTCGCCCGTTCCGGGCGCCCCATCATTCGATCTCGGACGCCGGGTTGATCGGCGGGGGCACGGTGCCGAGACCGGGCGAGGTTTCGCTCGCGCATAACGGGGTTCTGTTTCTCGACGAGCTGCCCGAATACCGCCGCAATGTCCTGGAGAGCCTGCGCCAGCCGTTGGAGGAGGGCACCATTTCCATCACCCGGGTGTCGGCGGCGTTGACCTATCCGGCACGCGTCATGCTGGTCGCCGCCATGAATCCCTGTCCCTGCGGCTTCCTGGGTGATCGGATCCGGCCGTGTGGGTGTAACTCCCACCAGATCCAGCGCTATCGCGCGCGGGTGTCTGGTCCGTTACTGGACCGGATCGATCTGCATGTCGAGGTGCCGGCGGTGCCGTTTCGAGACTTGGCGGCGGACGAGCGCGGCGAGGAGTCCGTGTCGGTCCGCGAACGCGTCATCTCAGCCCGCGCGCGGCAGGTCGAGCGCTATCACGGATCGGGGGCGCACAATAACGCTCAACTGCGACCCAATCAGCTCAGGAAGTACTGCCGGATCGACGGGCCGGGGCGCACGCTGATCGAACAGGCGGTGGCCCGTCTCGGGCTTTCGGCGCGAGCTTACATGCGGATCCTCAAGGTCGCGCGCACGATCGCGGACCTGGAGCAACGGGACTCGATCGCCGCCGAACACGTGGCGGAAGCCATCCAGTATCGGAGCCTGGATCGGCAGGTGCTTTGATGCCTTGACAGCCCAACGACCCGAGCCTAAACTGGCCGAAGTTTGTAGAAAGGCTGAGCGGTGGAGCAGGAGCAAGTAGAAGAGATTAAGCGGCACTTTGGGGTGATTGCTGAGGCGCTTCGTAGTGACGTTCGCCAGGTCGCCGAGGGACATGCGGTCATTCGCCATGAGATTCAGGAATTCCGCGGCCAGGTACGGGATGAATTCCGAGAAGTGCGGGCGCTGCTCCGCCTCTCCTTCGCGCAGTTAGACCAGCGCATCAGCCTGTTGGAATCAGGCCGCACAGAATAAATTGGAGCCAGGTTCGAATTAGCCGCGAATTTGTACTGTAAGGGTTGACAGGCAGGAATCAAGGAGGCCGGCGCTGAGGTAGACCCAGTCGCCGGCCTTTGGCGTCCTTACTTCTTTTCTTCCAT
>VBOF01000375.1 GCA_005877855.1 Nitrospirota bacterium
TGCGGCCGATACCCGTTGAAAAACGGCGTGTGCCGCCCCCCCTCCTCCTTCGTCAGCACGTACACCTCGGCCTTGAACTTCGTGTGCGGCGTGATCGTCTTGGGCTTCGCCAGCACCATCCCCCGCTCCACCTCTTCCTTCTTCGTCCCCCGCAAGAGCACCCCGATGTTATCCCCCGCCTGCCCCTCATCGAGCACCTTGCGGAACATCTCCACCCCCGTCACCACCGTGCTCTGCGTGGGGCGCAGGCCCACGATCTCCACCTCGTCGCCCACCTTCACGATCCCCCGCTCGCAGCGCCCCGTCACCACCGTGCCCCGCCCGCTGATCGTAAACACATCCTCGATCGGCATCAAAAACGGCTTGTCCACCGCCCGCACCGGCGTCGGAATGTAGCTGTCCACCGCGTCGAGCAGCTTCATGATCGCCGGCACCCCCACCGGGGATTTGTCCCCCTCCAGCGCCTTCGTCGCCGCCCCCACAATCACCGGAATCTTGTCCCCCGGAAACTCGTACTTCGCCAATAGCTCCCGCACCTCCAACTCCACCAGGTCCAACAGCTCCTTGTCGTCTACCTTGTCCGCCTTGTTCAAAAACACCACGATGTAGGGCACCCCCACCTGGCGCGCCAACAGAATGTGCTCGCGCGTCTGCGGCATCGGCCCGTCCGCCGCACTCACCACCAGCACCGCCCCGTCCATCTGCGCCGCCCCCGTGATCATGTTCTTCACATAATCGGCGTGCCCCGGACAGTCCACGTGCGCGTAGTGGCGCTTGTCGGTCTCGTACTCCACGTGGCTGATCGCAATCGTCAGGATCTTCGTCGGATCCCGCCGCCCCTGCGACACCGAGGCCTTGGCCACCTCATCGTAGCTGACAAACTTGCCCAGGCCCCGCTCCGCACAGACCTTCGTCAAGGCCGAGGTCAGCGTCGTCTTGCCGTGGTCCACATGCCCGATCGTCCCGATGTTCACATGCGGCTTGCGCCGCTCGTATTTCGCCTTCGCCATAACGTCCCCCGTGCGCGCCGTCTTCACCCCACCCGACGGCGCTCGACAATATCGCCGGGATCGGTGGTCACCGGCTCGTGGTTTGTCCGCAGGATCTCGAAAACTGAATAGTCTGTCTGACAGGCTTGTCGACTAGAGCGTCACACGCACTATCTGAGTGGCAGACTGTGTCAGTTCCTTGTCTCACCACCGGTAATGGGCGAAGGCCCGATTGGCCTCGGCCATCCGATGGACGTCTTCGCGTTTCTTGACGGACGCCCCGGTGTTGTTGGCGGCATCCATGAGTTCCCGCGCCAGCTTATCCACCATGCTCTTGCCGGCCCGCGCGTGCGCCGACTCCTGAATCCACCGGAAGGCCAAGGCCATGCGGCGGACCGGACGGATCTCCACCGGCACCTGATAGGACGCGCCCCCCACGCGCCGGGACTTGACCTCGACGACCGGCTTGACGTTCTCGACGGCTGTCCGAAAGATCTTCAGGGGATCCTCATTCCCTTGCCCTTGAATCAAATCGAACGCCCCATAGCAAATGCGTTCGGCCGTGCTCTTCTTTCCCTGCTTCATCAAGGTATTGATGAATTTGCCGATCAGCTTGTCGTGGTGCCGGGGGTCCGGCGCTGCCTCCCGGGGAACGGTACTGCGCCGCCTCGGCATCTCAGCGTCTCCTCTCCATGGTCCTTACGCGGCACCAGGCTTCTGCTGCTTGGCGCCGTACTTGGAACGGCTTTGCCGCCGGTTCTGCACCCCCACCGCGTCGAAAGCGCCGCGCACCAGATGATACCGGACGCCGGGCAGATCCTTGACGCGCCCGCCTCTGACGAGGACGATGGAGTGCTCCTGCAAATTGTGCCCGACGCCGGGAATGTACGTCGTGACCTCCATGCCGTTGGTGAGCCGCACCCGCGCCACTTTCCGGAGGGCCGAATTCGGCTTTTTCGGCGTCGTCGTGTACACGCGGATGCAGACGCCGCGTCTCTGAGGCGATCCCATCAGGGCCGGGCTCTTGGTCTTGCTCCTGGTGAGCTTGCGCCCGTGCCTCACCAGTTGATTGATCGTCGGCATCCACCTGTCCTTCCGCCACGCATTCGCGTGATCGAGTAAAACCGAAGGATTTTAGAGATTCTCCCTCGACCTGTCAAGGCAACACTCCCTGAATCCGAACGACTGTCCACCAGTCGGGCACCCCTAGGCTCCTGAATCCCCCACGAGTGCCGTCGAGGAGCTGGCCTCCGGCTCCGCGAGCGGCGGCGCCGCTTCTTTTTCTTCCTGGTCCAACACGAACGTG
>VBOF01000377.1 GCA_005877855.1 Nitrospirota bacterium
GCCCGACGAGGCCCCGCCGAAGCCCTGAGGATGCAGCCCTTGACACCCTCATTCTGCACGTCTAATATACGTACGATTCTAACAAGGAGGGTGTGATGCCCAAAGCTGCCCTGCGGAAAGAGAAATGGACACTGTCCTTCGATCCGCTGCTCAAGACCCTTGTCGTCAAGGCGGCCCGTCGCAAGGGGGTCTATCCGGTCGCGCTGCTGGAAGAACTCGTCCGAGAGCGGTTCAACCCCTATGGGCACACGGACGTGAAGGACAGCGCAGAGTACGTCGCGACGATCAGAAAGCACTCCCTTAAGCAGACCGACGAGGAATTCCTGGCCGAGATCCGGGCATGGCAAAAGTCTCGGTCCTCGTAGACACGGACGTCTTCATCGACTACTTCAACTCCGGACGGTTCAGTTCCCTGTTCGACTCCTCGCGCTTTACCGTCTATTATTCGGTCGTAACAAAGAAGGAACTGCTCTCCAAGCCGGGGCTCCGGGAGGCAGAACGACAAGCCATCCTCCACGAGCTAAGCCAATGCCGAATCGTGAAGCTGACCGAGGCAATCACCACGCGGTATTTCGAGCTGCGGGAGCGACACCCTTCGCTTGACAAGGAGGATGCCTTGATTGCTGCAAGCGCCCTCGTCAAGAGCCTGCCGTTGGTGACGCGGAACAAAAGGCACTTTCGGATCGTCGTAGGACTGACGGTCCTCGGCGCCTGAACCCTTTCGACCGATAGCACTCTCGCTCATCACAGCAAGCTTTGCGGATCCACATCCACGTCGTAGCGCAGCCCGCCTGCTCTCCCGCCCTTTTCCATTTCCGCGAGCGTCGCCTGCACGGCCTGCCGCAACGCCTCCCCATCCAGACCCTTCACCGCGAGCTGCCAACGCACGCGACCGCGCGCGCGGGGCGGGGTGGCAGGGATCGGACCCAGTATTTCGAAGTGTGGAGGATGCGTGCGCGAGCTTTCAGCTCGTAAGAGGGTCGCCCACTTGGTCGCGGCGGTCTCGACTCGTTCCTCTTTGGTGCCACTGACGCGCAACCCGATCAGTCGGCCGAACGGGGGATAGCCCAACGCCTTCCTGGCCACCAATTCGTTGTCGTAGAAGAGCCGGGGATTCCGCTCGGCCAGGGCTCGGATCACGTGATGTTGCGGGACGTAGGTCTGCATCACGATGCGATGGACCAGGCCCACCAGGGAGACGACCGGTCGGGGAGACCGTGTGACAACCAGTTGGGTACCGATCAGGATGTTGAGCTCTCCTGCCTGCAACAGAGTAAGGATGGCCGAGTTGGCGCGATCCCCGCCGGGCCGATCCCGCTCCAGGCGGGCGACACGAGCCTCGGGGAATTGGACTCTCACCGCTTCTTCCAAGGCCTCGGTCCCGAATCCGGATGGGTGCAGACGCGCTCCCAGGCAGGACGGGCAGTTTTGCGGCACCTGCCCCGCTCTGCCGCAATGGCCGCATCGGAGCAGGCTGTCGTGTTTATGGTACGCCCATCCCACCGCACAGACCGGGCACTTCACGGCCTGGCCGCAGTCGCGACAGAGGAGCACCGGTGCGTACCCCTTGCGATTGAGAAACAGGAGAACCTTCTTGCCGTCAGCCAGGCAGGCTGCGATCGATTCAGCGAGCCGCGGGCTCAGTATAGTGCCGAAGGGCGCGTCACGAAGGTCCACCACCGTCACCGGTGGCACCCCGTCGGACGTTGCGCGGAGCGCCAGGACATCCGAGCCGACTGCGTGCACGGTGTCCAGGGAAGGATGCGCGGAAGCCAGGACGAGTACGGCCCCGGCGCGCCTGGCACGTTCATCGGCCACGGCCCGCGCATCGTACCGGGGCATGTTTTCCGCCTTGTAGGCGGGATGGTCTTCTTGGTCGACGACGATGAGGCCCAGATGGGCGAGGGGGGCAAAGACGGCTGACCGGGTGCCCACCACGACGGACGCGTCACCCTGCTGGATGCGGACCCACGCCTTCCGACGCGCTCCGGGAGGAAGGCCGCCGTGATACACCTGGCATCGGCTTCCCCAACGAGACAGGAACACGCCTTGGCTCGCCTCCACTCGTGCGACTTCAGGGAGCAGCACGAGTGCGGTCCGTCCCTGCTCCAGCGTCGTCTCGACGGCGTTGCCGTAGAGGTCCCCCAGTTCGTAGGTGGCCGCGGGCAGGAAGATGCGTTCCTGGCGATGGTGGACAAGAGCGTCCAGGACTTTCGCGCGGAGCGGAGCCAGTTCCTCGCTGAACGATGAACGCTGAATGCGGAACGTTGAAGGATCGGAAGCTGGAACAGGAGTGACCGACGTGATATCGTCCGCGCGTTTCGTCCGCGCAGCGGAGCGTGTACTGTCCGGTGAGCCGTGGAACGCGAGACGCAGGCACTGTCCCAACGGCGCCAGGTACCGCTCCGAAACCCATTCGACAAGCGCAAGGAGGTCGGTCGGGACGATGGGTTTCTCGTCCACCCGTGCGAGGACTTCTCGGATCCGCGCAGGCTTCCCGCCGATGTCGGCGTGGGGCGTGACCGCCACGATGTAGCCGGTCAGCGTGCTCCGGCCGAACGGGACTCGGACGCGCATGCCGGGTGTCCATGGACCTGGATCGCCGGACGGGATAGCGTACGTGAAGACGCGATAGAGACGGCGGGGGACGGCTACCTGAAGGTACAGCGGGGCGTC
>VBOF01000216.1 GCA_005877855.1 Nitrospirota bacterium
CCGGGTATGACGTATACGCGGCGATCGACGCCTCCGGGACCTTCAGTGAGACCAAACGTATTACCGGCATCCTGCGCATGCTGCAAGCCGGCGTGATTGTCACTGACTATGCGACGATCGCGGTGGAGATGCTGGGAGATAACGCAAGCCCGAAGGCTATGGACCTTTATGCCTCCATCGACATGCCCTTCGCGACGCTGGTTGGCCAGCTGTTTGGGGCGTATTCGAAGGCCCGCGCCTGAACGGGCCGGCTGGCACACCTGAGTCACACTCGTCGATCCACGTGTTGAGAAGAGGGGGACCCCCGTATACGATATGTTGAACATTGCTGCTAGTGACCAAAGACAGTTGATTGTGAGCTATGCCACTCTTGTTCTAAGGACCTCGAATTTCAGGGTTCGCAAAGCGGACGGTTCGGGGAGCGACCGTCCTTTCGAAAAACGAGGACAGGCAACTTTTCTGATGAGACGAGAAAAGTAGCCAGTCCCCTTAAGAGCGGGCTGCGCGCGCGGACTGGCGGTTGACGAGCCACACGCCGGCCAGCACCAGAGCGATGCCGGCCACTTCCGTGAGCCCGATCCGCTCGCCGAGCAGGAGCGCCGACAAGATCAGCGCGGAGACCGGAACCAGGTTGACGAAGACGCCCGCGCGCGACGGCCCGATGCCTTGCACGCCGTAGAGCCAGGCTTGCTGCCCCAGCGCGGTTGCGAACACGATCAGGTACCCCACCACCAGCCAGTCAGCAAACGGCACGGTACCGAGCCCCACCGTCAGGGCTTTCTGATTCATCCCCAACATTAAGATTTGCGGGAGGATCGAGAAGGCGAGCGTCGTCCAGTTCACGGTGAGCGGGGAGAACCGCTCCATGGTGCGCCGCCCCCCGATGCTATAGAGCGCCCAACTCACCTGGGCCAGCATCACAAGCGTCGCGCCCAACCACGGCTGCTCCCCGGCCGCCGCTTCCCCCTTCAAGCCAACCATCAGAAACACGCCGGCGAACGACACCGCGCAACCGCCCCACACGAGGCGGAACGGCACGTCTCGGATCAGCACCGAAGAGAGGAACGCCTGGATAGCAGGGCTGGCGCCGATGATCACGCCGGCCGCGCCTGCGCCGATGTACCGCAGCCCGAACAGCGTAAGCAGATGGTTGCCCAGCACGCCGAGCCCGAGCGCGGCGAAGATCGCGAGGTCGCGCCCCGTGAACTTGACCGCACCCCCTTCCTGCCACCACCACAGCGGGATCAGGATCACCAGCGCGCCGAGGCCCCGAGCGACGGACACTTCGACCGCCGAGAACGAGCCGAGCGAGTATTTTTGCGCGACGACCGACCCACCCCACACGATCGCCGTGGTGACGAGCGCGCCAAAGGCGGCTATATCGGAGGGTTTATTCATGTCGTATAAGTGGGTGGCGCCGAGCGGGACCCTGGCGGAGCACAGCGCGACTTGCTTGATTGACGGCCGGCCAGCCGCGTCGTAGGTGCGACTTGCTTCGCTTCGCGGAGCACCCAAGATGCGCTGGCCGGTCGGCGGAGCGCGAGCGGATGACCCGTTGCATCAGAAGAGCAACAGGTGCCCCGGTAGCTCGGCGACAGGACCCACGATCTTCAAGGCTCTTGATCAGGCGGGGACGGATACATCGAGCATGCGTTGCAGGGCGATGCGCGCCCAGTGCTTGTCGTCGTCGGGGACGGAGATCTGGTTGACCACGTGGCCTTCGGCCAGGTTCTCCATCGCCCAGCAGAGATGCGGCGCATCGATCCGGAACATGGTGGCGCACTGGCACACGGTCGGCGACAGGAAATAGACCTGCTTGTCCGGCTGCCGGCGCTTGAGGCGGTTGACGAGGTTCAGCTCGGTGCCGACGCCCCAGATGGACCCCGGCTCCCCGGCGGACACAGTTCGAATGATGAACTCGGTGGAGCCACAGGAGTCGGCCAGGTTGACGACGTCTTCGTGGCACTCCGGGTGCACGATGATCTTGATGCTGGAATGCTTCTCGCGGAAGTAGCGGACGTGCGCCGGCTGGAACATCTGGTGCACGCTGCAGTGGCCCTTCCAGAGCAGAATGCGGGCCTTTTTGATGGCCTCAGGCGCGTTGCCGCCGTCGGGCAGGAACGGGTCCCACACCACCATCTCCTCGCGGGGGATGCCCATCTTGTTGGCCGTGTTGCGGCCAAGATGCTCGTCCGGGAAGAAGAGGATCTTCTCCCGGCGCGCCCATGCCCATTCGATCACCCGGCGCGCGTTGGACGACGTGCAGGTGATCCCGCCGTGCTCGCCGCAGAACGCCTTGAGGTCGGCCGCGGAGTTGACGTACACGACCGGGGTGACCGTTTCCTCCACAGGTAGGATCTGGCCCAACTGGGCCCAGGCCTCATCCACCTGCTCGATCTGGGCCATATCGGCCATGGAGCAGCCGGCCGCCAGGTCGGGGAGGATTACCGTCTGTCCGGTTTTGCTGAGGATGTCGGCCGTCTCGGCCATGAAGTGGACGCCGCAGAACACGATGAATTCGTGATGGGAGCGCTCGGCGGCGATCTGGGAGAGCTTGAGCGAATCGCCTTCGACGTCCGCGTGGCGGATGACTTCGTCGCGTTGGTAATTGTGGCCGAGCACGATGGCGCGGTCGCCCAGCTTGTGCTTCGCCTCCACGGTGCGCTCCGCCAGCTCTTCGAGCGACAGGTCGCGGTAGGCCTGGATCTCCAGCGGCTGACTGATAAGGCACGCTGCGTTCGTCACTGCTCTCCTTATGGCAATTAGGTAAAATCGCATTGTAGGTGCACCTTTCTTGCTTTGTCAAATGCTTGTCAAGAGGGTTGACAGCGGGAAAACCCGGCGTGTAAGCTATCTACCCACAAGCTAGGGGAGCCTACGGTGGCTGAGAGCGTGGCCATAGCGCCACGCACCCTCTGAACCTGATCTGGATAATCCCAGCGCAGGGAAGCGACCATGATCCCATTTCTCAGACCGCACCTTTCCTCCCCTTCCGGTGGAGTGGTGCGGTTTCTTTTTGCCGTGAGAGAAAGGACGGGACCACAATGAACTCATCCTTTATCGCGACCCAACCCTTCCCGGCTTCGCGGAAGGTCTACATCGAAGGCGACAAACCAGGCGTGCGCGTCCCGATGCGGGAGATCCGCCTCACGCCGACGAAGTCGTTCAAGACCAGCGCCATCGAGCAGAACGCGCCGCTCCTCGTTTACGACACCTCGGGCCCGTACACGGACCCGGACGCCACGCTCGACATCCGCCGGGGCCTCCAGCCGCTGCGGCTGGCCTGGATCATGGCGCGCGGGGACGTGGAAGAGCTGCCCGGCGTCACCTCGGAGTACGGGCGCCTGCGCCTCGCCGATCCCAAGCTGGACGCCTTGAGGTTCACGCACCTCCGCAAGCCGCTGCGGGCGAAGGCCGGCCGCAACGTCACCCAGATGCACTACGCCCGCCAGGGCATCATCACGCCGGAGATGGAGTTCATCGCCATCCGCGAAAATCTGAAAAGGCAGGCCGCGATGTACCGGAGCAACGGCAATGGGACCGGGCGCGGCGGCAGCCGCCTCACGAGCCAGCATGCAGGACACTCTTGGGGCGCCAGCATCCCGGACGAGGTCACGCCGGAGTTCGTCCGCGACGAGGTCGCCCGAGGCCGCGCGATCATCCCGTCGAACATCAACCATCCGGAAATCGAGCCGATGATCATCGGACGCAACTTCCTGGTGAAGATCAACGCCAACATCGGTAACTCCGCCGTCGCCTCCTCGATCGAGGAGGAGGTAGAGAAGATGATCTGGGCCACGCGTTGGGGCGCGGACACGGTCATGGACCTCTCCACGGGCAAGAACATCCACGAGACGCGGGAGTGGATCATCCGCAACGCGCCGGTGCCCATCGGCACCGTCCCGATCTATCAGGCCCTCGAGAAGGTGGGCGGCAAGGCCGAGGACCTGACGTGGGATATCTATCGCGACACCCTGATCGAGCAGGCGGAGCAGGGCGTGGACTACTTCACCATCCACGCGGGCGTACGGCTGCGCTACATCCCGCTCACGGCCAACCGCGTCACCGGCATCGTCTCGCGCGGGGGCTCAATCCACGCCAAGTGGTGCCTCGCCCACCATGAGGAGAACTTCGCCTACGCGCATTTCGAGGAGATCTGCGAGATCATGAAGGCCTACGACGTCTCCTTCAGCCTGGGCGACGGGCTACGGCCGGGCTCCATCGCGGACGCGAACGACGAGGCGCAGTTCGCCGAGTTGGAGACCCTGGGCGAGCTGACCAAGATCGCCTGGGCGCACGACGTGCAGGTCATGATCGAGGGCCCCGGCCACGTGCCGATGCACATGATCCAGGAGAACATGGAGCGGCAGCTTGCGGCCTGCAACGAGGCGCCGTTCTACACGCTGGGCCCGCTGACGACCGACATCGCACCGGGCTACGACCACATCACCTCCGGCATCGGCGCGGCCATGATCGGCTGGTTCGGCTGCGCGATGCTCTGCTACGTGACGCCCAAGGAGCACCTGGGCCTGCCTGACAAGGATGACGTGAAGGCCGGCGTCATCGCGTACAAGATTGCCGCGCACGCGGCCGACCTGGCCAAGGGCCATCCGGGCGCGCAGGCGCGGGACAACGCGCTGTCGAAGGCCCGCTTCGAGTTCCGCTGGGAGGACCAGTTCAACCTTTCTCTCGATCCCGACACGGCCAAGTCGTTCCACGACGAGACGCTCCCGCAGGAGGCGGCGAAGACATCGCACTTCTGCTCGATGTGCGGCCCGCATTTCTGCTCGATGAAGATCACCGAAGACGTCCGCAAGTACGCCGAGGAGAAGGCGGTGGACGAGCAGACCGCCATCGAGGTCGGCATGAAGGAGAAAGCGGAGGAGTTCAAGAAGGCGGGGCTGGAAATCTATCAGTAGAGGGTAATATGGCGAATAAATGGACGGCTCCGTTGCGGGAGCGCGACATCACCCGGCAGATCGCCCGGGAGCACTTCCAGGAATTCGACCGGCTCATCGAGAGCGACGTCATCGTCGTCGGCGCGGGGCCGTCCGGGCTCCTGTGCGCGCGGGACCTCGCCGCTGCCGGCTTCAAGACGCTGCTCATCGAACAGGCGTTGCAACTCGGCGGAGGGTTCTGGTCCGGCGGGTATCTCATGAACAAGGCGACCATCTGCGCCCCCGCCGACAAGATTCTCGACGAGCTGAAGATCCCGTCGAAACGGGTCAAGGAGTGCGAGGGGATGTACATCGTGGACCCGCCGCACGCCACCGCCAAGCTGGTCGCCGCTGCCTACGACGCCGGCGTCCGTGTCCTCAACCTCACCAAGGTCATCGACCTGATCCTCCGCCGGGAGAACATCCTCGAGGGGGTCGTGGTGAACTGGTCGCCGGTCGAACACGCGGGGCACGACGCCGTACACGTGGACCCGATCGCGCTGGAGTCGAAGGTCGTGGTGGACGCCACCGGCCATGACGCCGCGGTGGTGGCGCTTCTGAACAAGCGGGGCCTGTACAAGGCAGTGCCCGGCAACGGAGCCATGTGGGTGGAACGCTCGGAGGAGCTCGTGGTAGAGAACACCCGGGAAGTCTATCCCAACTGTTTCCTGGCCGGGCTCTCGGTGTCCGCCGTGGACGGCTCTCCACGGATGGGCCCGGCCTTCGGTGCCATGCTGCTCTCCGGGAGGCGGGCGGCCGAACTCGTCAAGAAGAAGCTCAAGCAGGAATAGGCAAACAGGATTGGCTAACACCGAGACTTCGGGCAACAAGCCGATGGAACCCGAAGACGACCAGAAGGCCGCGTGGGACCTCTTCAGGAAGGCCTACGAGCGCCAGATGAAGGGCGAGTTCGAGGAGGCGATCAAACTCTACACGGAATCCATCGAGCTGTATCCGACCGCCGAAGCCCACACGTTCCGGGGATGGACGTACAGCTTCATGGGGATGCTGGACGAGGCTATCGAGGACTGTCACCGCGCCATCGCGGTGGACCCCGACTTCGGCAATCCGTACAATGACATCGGGGCTTACCTGATCGAGAAGGGCCAGCTCGACGACGCGATCGAATGGCTGGAGAAAGCGACGCGCGCCAAGCGGTACGAGAGCCCCGCGTTCCCGCATCTGAATCTGGGACGCGTCTACGAGAAGAAGCGGGAGTGGGACAAGGCGCTCGAGTGCTACCGACGCGCGCTGAAGATCAACCCCAAGTACGATCTGGCCCAGCGCGCGTTCACGCGGCTGCGGGCCATGCTGAATTAGCGGGTGACACCGCATGGGCGCCCAGAAGCAGCGCGGGGCGTACAGCCGGGTCTGCGGGGCCTCGACGGCGAAACGCCCAGCTGCGCTGGGCTATGCGGGGGCAGGACCCGCGAGAACAGGATAGGCCATGAGCAACAAAACCATACTCGTCGGCGTGAACGACGTCTTTTTCTACACCAAGCTCCGGGACGCCCTAAAGCCTCAAGGTTTCACGCTCGAAAAAGCCCGGACGCACGGCGAGGTGGCCGACAAGGCCAGCGCGCTCCATCCGGCGGCGGTGGTCCTCAACATCAACGACGAGGGGCTCGACGCGTTCAAGGCGCTTGAAGCCCTCAAGAGCGACGCACGGTCGAGGTCCATTCCGATCCTGGCTTTCGCCAACCACGAAGAGGTAGACAACTGGAAGCGAGCCCAGCAACTGGGCGTCACCAAGATCGTGTCCCGGAACGAGTTCTCGTCCCGAACCCTCCAACTAGTCCAAGAGGTAGTGGGCGTGGGTGTGGGAGGGGCGCCCTTGGCGGGGCCCCCTCCCACTACGATGGGGCAGGCATGAAGCGCTCGCGCCTCTACGACGACCACGCGAAGCGCGGGGCGTCCTTCATCGAGCAGGGCGGCTGGGACGTGCCCGCGCAATCCGGGGACGCAGCCGCCGAGCATCTGGCCGTGCGGCGCGGGGTCGGCGTCACGGACCTCTGCCACCGCGGGAAGCTCCGGGTGACCGGTGAGGACCGGGTGAAGTGGCTGCAGAGCGTCATCAGCAACGACATCCTGCCCCTGGCCACGGGACAAGGAATCTACTCGAGCCTC
>VBOF01000217.1 GCA_005877855.1 Nitrospirota bacterium
TTGATGACCTCGCTCCCGGTAAAAAACGACGGGATGCGCGGTGCCTCAAAAAACAGGTGATAGGGATCAGTATACGTCTGCCCCTTCTTATTCTTGGTGCCGATGATTGAGTGGCTGTCCATCGGTTTGGCCTCCTTCAAAAATTAATTCCTGGTTCCACCGGCACGATCCTGAGTCTCCAGCACGGCGACATGCTTCTTGATCGCGCCAAAGGGCACCGCGCCTTTCAATTTCTTCACCCATTCCGCCAAATGCATGATCTTTTCGGCCGTGGCGTCTCGAAACGACAGGCAGGCATCCTCGTGACCGGCCTGGGCGCACATCGCGATCGTGTAACAGTTCGTCCCGCCCCTGATGATCTTGAGGGAAAGGTTGGCTTGGTGGCAGTGGACTCCCACGAACATACAAACATCAATCTTGTTGTGCCAGATGGTGAGGTTCGGATGGTTCGGATTAATCTCCACTTCCGGATTGATCTTCGGATACTTGGGCCGATAATCGGGCATCGGGATCAGCATGGGCTTGGCATCTTGAGGCGCACATTCCTTCAGGGTGTCGAACAAGTGCTTGATGGCCTTGGCCTTCTTTTTAGCCTTCTCATTCCACGCCCACAGCACAAGGGGCCCAGGGAAAATCGTGGGCACTGTCCCGCCTAAAAACATACGGGCTGCTTCTTCGAAGGCTTCCTCCTCGGGAACAATGCGTCCGTTGATGTGCGCCTGTCCGGGGTCCGGCAGTACCACACCCATGGAGGCTGCGGCCGGCGGCAGGAACGCTTCCGGGCCGGGCCGGACAGAGTATTGACTATACTGCTGATTCATTGAGTGCCCTTACAACGAAAGACTCGAATCGTAAGGATTAATGCAAACCATTCTGGCGTTGTCTGCTAAGAGTATAGTTTCGCCCCTTTAAATGCAATCACAAAGAAGACCTACCGCCCGCTGCAAATGGGCCAACCGACCTGCTTTGGTTAGGCCTTTTGGCCCCACCCCGTTTCCGCCCACGATTCACGAGTTTTGTCGTTGAAAAGTCTTGTGATTCTAACCACTCTGTCGACCCCTTGTCAAACCGATTTTGCCACTCCAGGCCGGTTTTTTGCCACCAAATCTTTCGCCTCCAAATCCTTGACAAGGTTTTCAAAACAAACCATAAATTATGGGGGTTCTTACCCTATGGCAACGAAAGACGGAAAGGGCTTCACTCTAGCCAACCTTGTGGCTGTCGTCTTCATCGTGGGCTCGGAAGCGATCGTCGTCTTACCCCGGATCAATGATCTCATCAAAAACCACAGGCTTGACAATGCAGCCCAGGAAGTCTGGCAGGATATGCATCGGGCGCGCTTACTCGCCATCAAGGAGAAAGGAACGATCCTGGTCAAGTTCGACCACGATTCATACAGAGCTGTCAGGGCTGCCACGGGGGAGGTCGCCTTCAGGCGGAATTTGAGCGAAGACTACACGGACGTCATTATCAGCACCACGGCCGTTCGGGGACGGATCAGCTTCGACAGGACAGGCACGGCGGAGGGGAACACGACAGAAATCGAAATCGAAGGCCCAACCGGCACACGTCGTTTCACCATCCTCGCAACCGGTAAGATTGGAGGGCTCCCATGATTTGCTTTTCCCCTCCCCAAAACTCTATACTGCGAGCCCTGCACACGCTTGACTGGCGCATGCTGGAGAGCGCCCTTCTTGGGGGGTGGACTACCACGGATGCGGACATCGGAAGTTGAACCCAGACCCCCGTTCTCGGTTTCCAGCCCTTCGAGCGCACGGCTGGCCTCCCTGATCGAAATCAGCCGTCTCCTGATCTCTGCGGTGGATCTCGACCACCTCCTCAGTCTGATTCTCAAAACCTCAAGCCAGTTGGTGGGATCGGAAGACAGCAGCCTGTTGCTCCTCGACCCGGCGACTCAGGAACTGGTGTTTGTGATGGCTCAGGGCTCGGTCAGTGCCAAGCTGAAGATGGTCCGGCTGAAACCGGGAGAGGGCATCGCCGGCTGGGTCGTGCAGCATGGCAAGCCGTTGCTGGTAAACGATGTCGAGCGGGATTCCCGGTTCACCAGCAAGGTCGACAAGATGACCGGGTTTCGGACCAAGGCGATTCTCGCCGTCCCACTGCAAGATCACGGCCGGACGATTGGCGTCATTGAAGTTCTGAACCCCGACAAGGACAGAAAGTTCAATGAGGAGGACCGCGAGCTTCTCACCGCATTCGCGGCTCATGCCGCAGTGGCGATTCGAAACGCCCGCCTCGTCACATCCATCAAGGAAGCGAACCGCTACCTGCAGGCCGAGATCGACGAGCGGTACGGCACGCTTATCGGGAAAAGCGCCGGAATCCGCACGGTGGTCAAGGCCGCACGCAAAGTGGCAGAAACCTCGGCGACAGTGCTATTGCTGGGCGAAACCGGTGTCGGCAAGGAGATGTTCGCCCGTTCCATCCATTCCTGGAGCCCCCGCGCGTCCAAGCCGTTCGTCGCCGTGAACTGCGTAGCGCTGGCGGAAGGCCTCCTGGAGACAGAGCTATTCGGCCATGAGAAGGGAGCGTTTACCGGAGCGCACCAGATGAAAAAGGGCCTTCTGGAGCTGGCGCAAGGAGGCACGGTCTTCCTGGACGAGATCGGCGATACAAAGCCGGAGTTCCAGGCCAAGCTCTTGCGGGTGCTCCAAACTCACCAATTCGAGCGTGTGGGAGGAACGGTCCCCATCACCGTGGACATCCGCTTCATCGCCGCCACGAACAAGGCCCTGGAAGCTGCCGTTCACGCGGGGAGCTTTCGCAAAGATCTCTTCTTCCGACTCAACGTGGTTACCATCACCGTGCTGCCCCTGCGCGAGCGCAAAGAGGATATTCCGGCCCTGGTCAACTTTTTCCTGGAGCGGTACTGTCGGGACATGAAACGACCCCCGAAACGAAATCGGCCCAAGCGATCTCGCCATCGGCTCCAGAGACATGCCGACTGGAGACCTTGCATCACTCCTGGACCTCCCGTTCCATGTCTCCGTTCAAGCGCACAAGAAAGCCCTGATCAGCCACGCCATTAACAAGGCCAAAGGGAACAAGACCCAGGCCGCGACGCTACTGCAACTCCAGTCCACGTATTTGTTCCGCTTGTGCAAACAGCTAGGCATAACCTAAGTATAATATCGTAACAGTCTCGTGCGGTAAGGCTGTCATTACTTTTCAAGCCTATCAAATTCTGTCAGCTTGCTGTCTATTTGGATAGGAAACCACCACGAACAGGGGTGGTGAAAGAGGTGTTATCGTGTGGGGCGCGTATTCAAAAATCTCATGTTTTATAGGGAGTTACAACTGACCACCCAGGATCATGTCTTCGGCTTCTTGTCGGCATCAAAGTTGCGTAAGAATACATGAACATGCGTACAACCGTGAATACCTGCGTTTACATGACCCGCCGAACCCGGCGTGAAGCTGGTTTCAGCCTGATCGAAGTGATGATCTCCCTGGTCATTCTCGCCATCGGCGTTCTCGCTCTGACGGATCTGCAGCTCACGGTCACTAAAGGCAACGGCTCCTCGAGCACGATGGTGACGGCTATCTCCCTTGCCGAGCAAAAGATGGAAAGTCTTAAGACGGCGTCATACACGACCATCCAGTCGGAACCGCCCACGGCGGTCACGGCCTCGGGTGGGACGTACACTCGTCAAGTCATTGTGACGAGCAACCAACCGATGCTGAACGTGAAGACCGTTCAAGTGATCGTTTCGGGAGCGGACGGCCAGAGGACCTTCACGGTGCCGCTCTCCACCGTCATTGCCCAATAGCGCGCGTATGAAGACGCTCAAGTCCGAAACCGCCTTTACTCACGTGGAAGTGCTCATGGCGCTCGCGATCGGCGGGATGCTCGTCACGGGCATGTTCCAACTCTATCTCTTTTCGGCCAGCGGCGCCTTGGTCCAAAACGAGACGGTGCAGATGCAGGCCGATGCCCGAGCGGCCATGGATCTCATTGCGCAGGATTTGAGACAGCTCTACGGTTCTGCCACTGTATCCACAACGTTGACCCCCAACGACACGCTCAGTTTTACCCGGCTAGAAGATTCCGGCTATTCATCGGGCGGCAATTCGGCCTTCAGCCTGAACGATACAAGGAAATTCTGGGCCACCAATGCGTTTGCGCCGTCCTCCGCAGGAACCTACGTTGCCCAGATCGTCGGAGGCGCCGGGATGGGGCAGACGAACGCGATCAGCGGGAACACCGGAAGCCAGCTCAGTCTCTCAACCGGGTGGGGTACGCTCCCGGATGCGACGTCTCTTTACATCATCACCCGTTCGAAAACGTTGACGCGGACGGCCGATAACACGCTGCGATCCATCACAGCCGGAGGCAGTTCTCTTCTCCTCGCTGCCAACATTATGAGCCTTTCATTTGCCCAGCCCGATCCCAATTCGATCACCATTGATGTGACTGCCCGCACCAGCGTCCAAGATCCGCGAACTCAAAGATTTGTTTACTACAGCCTGTCCAAAATGGTTGTGAAGAGAAACGGATGACTTATGAGTAGCCTGGTCCGGCCCATCAAAGCGCAAACCGGAGTCATCCTGGTCACAACGCTCCTGCTCTTGATCCTCTTGACGGGTGTGGCGCTCACCAGCCTCGCGAGCCTCGGAGTGAATCTGAGCCAATCTCAAAATTTTGTCAGCACGAAACAGGCCTTTCAATTGGCGGACGCCGGCATCCAGTATGCCGAGAAATATCTGAATCAGCATCAAACTCTGTGGAGCACGTACGCGTCTCCTACGCCACAGACGCTCATTCCCTCTACTACGCTCACCGGATTGGGAACGTTTACAGTCAGTGTCCAGGACGGGGGAAACGGCAGCCTTCAGGTCACCTCGACCGGCACAGCCAGCAACAACGCGCAGGCGGTGATCACCGGTCTGGTGGTTCTTGGGCCCTATGTTCCGGAGGACGCCGTGACGGTGGACCAGGACCTGACGATCAGCGGGAACGCAACGCTTGCTGGGTCCAACGGCGGGGTGCACGCAAACGGCAACCTCACGATTTCGAGCTCGCCAGTCATCAGCACGAACGCGATCGCCTATTTCAATTACACGGCTACCGGAACTCCCAATGTGGCCGGGGTCGCCGCCGGCAGTCAGACAATCGCTGCCATCCCGCTGATGCAGGCAAGCATGTTCTCCGCCTCACGCGATTATCTCTTGTCCTGGGACGGCAACGTGTATGACTCATCGGGGATTGCCCAACCCCTCCCCGGCGGGACGTGGAACTGCTGGAGCTTCAGTTCCACCACCTCGGTCCCGAAGAAGAAGAAGAAAAAACACGTATCCGTGTCGGGTCCGACTGGGCCTGCTATCTGGACGTTAAGCTGCCCCAGCACGATCAACGGCACGCTCTATTTTCAGACTGATGTCTCGATCCCTACAAGTCTCGGCACCACCCAGGCGCCCTGGGTTACGACTCTCATCGCGGAAGGGTCCATCGACCTCACGGCACAGAGCCTGATTGCGCGCGCGCCCACCAGCATGGATGGGGCGCTCTTTAAGGCCGGGACACAAAATTTCCTCTTCATCTCCGATGAGGATATCCATATCGGCAGTCTCTCAGGGGGAAACCTCACGGGCGTGGTCGCCGCGTACGAACAGGTGAACATTGAAGGAAACCCGACTATGTATGGCTATGTCGTCGCCCAAGATGGAGCAAACGGCAGCGGGCTGGTAACGGCAGACTCCGTCAGTGGGGGACTCAGCCTGACCTATAACGGTAACTTGTCGATTCCAACTTTTTTGAAGACGGCGCAAATTAAGACATGGAAGGCGTTGTAGCAAGAGAGAGGAGAATACCGATGAACATGCGGCTTTTAATACTCAGTCTGATCGCGTTGCTCGGGCTGGGATCCATGGAGGCGGCCGAAGTGAATGCAGGGTCCTCTGGAGACCTCTCACTTGGCCAGGAGAAGCAACTTCTCGATCAGCAACACCAAGCCCTGGAACAGGAAGAACTGACCCTTGCGCAATCCTACCGCCAGCTTCTGGATCAGAAGCGAGCCCTCCTGGAACAACTCAGGGCGCTCAATCCGAAGGGGGGCACCACGAAAGACTGGAATGACCTTTGGGAAAACTACCATCAGTACAAAGTTGCAAAGGATGAGGATGACGATGAAGAGGACTACAAGGATAAATACAATGATAAATTGAAGGCCCTGGGATCGAAAGATGTAGACAAAGACGGGTTCAAAAGCAAGGTGGAGGCACTCCTCAAAGCACTGGAAGCTGTCCGGAAGCAGCAGGATTCGCTCACGCAATCATTCGCGACGCATCATAGCAAGATACAACAACTCGATCAGGATAAGAAAGGCCATAATCAGAGAACCGGAAGGCAATAGCCGCCCTCGCCTTACCATAACTAACGGCCATCACCTTTCGCTGGTCAAGGGAACCGTGGTGGTCCAGTCCATCCTGTACTGACCCGATCGCTTCTCGCCCTGTGTGTCTCCTGCCATCATGCCTCCGGTGGATTCCACGCCGATTTGAGCTATAATACGCACGGCCCTAGATCCGGCATTCCCCTATCTCAGGAGCAGGCATGGGCGACGTGAAAGACAGCCCGAAAGCCAAGGAATCGAGAGCCCCGAAGCGCCGCCGCAAGCTGGGCGAGGTCCTGCTGGAGGCGGGTCTGCTTACCCAGGACCAGTTGACCAAGGCGCTCGAAGAATGCGCCCGATCCGGCCAACGCCTGGGCGAACACCTCGTTGACCAAGGGATCGTCTCGGAACGCGACATCGCCTGGCGTCTCTCGCACCAACTGGGCTACCTCTTCGTCGACCTGACCAAGGAAACGCTCAACCCCGACCTGTCTGTGACGATCCCCGAACCGCTGGCCAGGCGCTATCGGGCGGTACCTCTGAAACTCGACGGCAAGTCACTGACCGTGGCCATGGCTGACCCCCTCGATTTCGATGCCATTCAGGATATTTCGTTCTTCAGCGGATGCACCGTGAAACCGGTGCTCGCCGGGCGATCCGCCATCAAGGAAGCGGCAGAGAATATCTACCGGAAACAGGAGGTCGCGGCGGCCGTCGACCGGATCGTCGGCGACAGCACCGAGGAGTTCAGCGAGGACCTGCTGGAGGTGCTGGCAGCCGAATCCCAGCCCACGGAGTCCGAGATCCAAAGCCTGGAGGAAGCGACCCGACAGGCGCCCATCGTCCGGCTCTGCAATATGCTCATGACAGAGGCCGTCCGTTCCCGTGTGAGCGACATCCACGTCGAGCCGACCAAAAAAGACACGATCGTGCGGCTCCGCGTGGACGGCCTCCTGCGCGAAACTATGCATCTGCCAAAGGCCGTGCACCCGTCGATCGTCTCGCGTTTCAAGGTCCTGGCCAAGATGGATATCGCCGAGCGCCGCGCACCGCAGGACGGCGCTATCCGCGTGAAGATCGAACAGCGCGAGGTGGATCTCCGGGTGTCTTCGCTGCCCATCCTGCACGGCGAAAAGATGGTTCTCCGCGTCACGGACCAGTCGAAATCCCTGCCCAAGCTGGAGGCGATTGGCTTGTCCGAGAAAGATTACGCGACGATCAAGTCATTCACCCAGCGCCACAAGGGCCTCATCCTCGTGACCGGCCCGACGGGAAGCGGAAAGACCACGACCCTCTATGCCCTGTTGAATGCCATCAAGTCCACGGCGATCAACCTCGTCACCGTTGAAGACCCGGTCGAGGCCAACATCGAGGGGATCAACCAGACCCAGGTCAATCCAGATGCGGGGCTGACCTTTGCCAGTGCCCTCCGAGCCATCCTGCGCCAGGATCCGGATGTCGTCCTTGTCGGCGAGATCCGGGACCAGGAGACCGCGGAGATCGCCATCCGGGCCGCCATGACCGGCCACCTGGTGCTCTCCACTCTGCACACCAACGATGCCCCGTCGGCCATCACGCGGCTCATCGACATCGGCATCCCTCGCTACCTGGTGGCCTCTATGGTCGAGGGGGTCATTGCCCAGCGTCTGGTCAGGACCATCTGCCCACAATGCAAGGAGAAAGCGACGCCGGACCCTGCCACGCTGATGATTCTCCGGATTCCGCCGGAAGCCTTGACGAACGTGCAGTTCTATGCAGGCAAGGGCTGTGCTCAGTGCGGGAAGACGGGATACCTGGGACGGATGGCCATCATGGAGATCGTCGACCCGACCGCCCGGATGCGCGAGATGATCTCGGCGGAAGCGTCGGAGCAAGAGTTGCGCCTAGCCGCCCTCACGGCCAAGATGACCACGCTGGGTGAGGACGGCCTCAACAAGGCCAAAGCGGGCCTGACGACGCTGGAGGAACTCCTGCGCGTGATCGAAGTGTCGAGCAAAACCGAGTCCATTTGTCCGTCCTGCGCTCGGATCGTGCAGTACGACTTCATGGCCTGCCCGTACTGCGAGATGGTCCTAGGCCGCAACTGCATCGGCTGCAAGCGCTCCCTTCACCTCGAGTGGAAGACCTGCCCCTACTGCGGGACCCGCATCGGCGAGCGCTGATCGTCATTCTGAGCAAAGCGAAGAATCTGAATTTAGACCCTTCACGTTGTTCAGGGTGACAGGGTTCACAGAAACGCGGCCGCCAGCTCATCGGCCAGCAGAAGCCCATCGTCGCTTGGCCGAAGGACTTCGCCGTCCAGGATCATCCACCGGCCAAAGGTCAGCCGCTCGATCGGCTCCCGGAATCGCTCGATCGGATCGAGACCGTAGCGCTCACGCAGGCGAGCGCAGGCGACCCCCGCGACCGTGCGGAGACCGAAGACCACTGCCTCCCGCAACCGCAGGTCTGGCGTCCCTGGCTCTCGCTCTGCAATCGGTGGCCTACTGGCCGAGACCAGCCGATGGTATTCCTCCAGCGACGCCACCACGCTGAACCGCGCTCCGTCCAAGTACGAATGGGCGCTGGGGCCCAATCCCAGCCACTCGCGATCGGTCCAGTAGCCCAGATTGTGCCGGCAGGCGTGTCCCTGTCGCGCGAAGTTGGAGACCTCATACTGGAGATAGCCCGCGGCCCTCAGCGTGTTCCGTCCCCCCTGATACATATCGGCAAGCGCATCCTCGTCAGGCAGGTTCAGGCGCCCGCGCTCCACCTGCCCGTGAAACTGCGTCCCCTCTTCGATCGTCAGCCCGTAGAAGGCGAGATGCTCGGGCGCCAGGGCGATCGCCGCGTTCAAATTGACCAGCCAGCGAGTCAAGGACTGGCCCGGGAGCCCGTAGATCAGGTCCAAGTTCAGGTTGGCAAAGCCAGCCCGGCGAGCCGCGCGGACGGCACGTTCGATCTGCTCAGCCGTATGCGGGGTGTTGGCCGCTTGCAACTCCGCATCGTCGAACGACTGCGCGCCCAAGCTGAGACGGTTGAACCCACCTTTGCGGAGCGCTCCCAGGAAGGGCTCCTCTAACGAGGCCGGATTGGCCTCGATCGAGACTTCAGCGGCTGGGTCCACAACAAAGATTCGCCGGCAGGCCTCCAGGATGCTGAGCAGTTGACCGGACGAGAGGATCGTGGGGGTTCCACCGCCAAAGTAGATCGTCTCAACAGTCCGCCCGCGGAGCGTATTGGTCCTGCCGTGCAGCTGGATCTCCGCCAGCAGATCGGACACAAAGGCCGCGACGTGGTCCTCCCGACGGGCAC
>VBOF01000218.1 GCA_005877855.1 Nitrospirota bacterium
GGCATCGGTCACGGCCAGGTGGCGCACGCCGAGATCCGCCATCATGTCATGGGCGTCTTGAGGCGTCCGATGGATGTCGATCGAGGAGACCGGCGCCGACATGATCGCCTCCACCTTCTCCTTGCTGAGGTCGGACCCCTTGGCCACGGCCTTACGGACGAGATCGGTCTCCGTCACGATCCCCACGATCTGCCCGCCACGTTCCACCAGCAACGACCCCACCTTCTCGGCCTGCATCCGGCGGGCCGTCTCTTGCACGGTCAGATAGTGAGGAACCTTCTTGAGGTTCTTGGTCATCGCTTCGCGGAGCGTCTGCATGGAGCACCTCCTAGGAGAACTGGATGTGGTTCTATTCTAGCACGGCAGGGGTGTTACGGGGTAAGGACGATCTTCCCGAAGAGCTTGCGCTCGAGCATCCGTTCGTGAGCCGCCCGGACGTCCTGGAGAGGCAGCACCGAATCGATCACCGCCCGGATCCGCCCCGCGCCCAGCCACTTGGCCACGGCCAGCAGCTCATGCCGCGTGCCCATGAACGAGCCCATGACGGTGGTCTGCCGCATATAAAGGTAGCGCAGGTCGATCCGTACTTCAGGGCCCGACGTGGCGCCGCAGGTGACGAGCCGGCCGGCCTTGGCCAGCGAGCGGAGGCTCTGCTCCCACGTGGCCGGCCCGATGTGCTCGATGACCACGTCCACGCCGCGTCCGCCCGTCGCGCGCTTGACGCCGTCCGCGATCGACTCCCGTGTGTGGTTCAGCACGACGTCCGCCCCCAGCCCGCTGGCCTTCGCGACCTTGTCGTCCGAACCCACCGTCGTGATCACCCTCGCGCCTGCTGCCTTCGCCATCTGCACCGCCATGCTGCCGACGCCGCTGCCGGCCGCCAGCACCAGCACGTCCTCCGCCGGCTGCAGCCGGGCGAGGCTGAACAGCATGTGCCACGCGGTGACTCCGGTCAGGGGAAACGCCGCAGCCTGCTCGAACGAGAGCGCGCTGGGGATTGGAATCACGTTGAGGGCTGGAACCTTCACAAACTCAGCCAGCCCGCCGTCCACCTGCGCGCCGAGGATGCGGTACGAGATGCAGAGGTTGTCCCGCCCGCTCAGGCAGAACTCGCACCGCCAGCACGAAAGCCCCGGCGCCACGAACACGCGGTCGCCCGGTTGCAAGCCCGCACCCTCGCCCCCGACTCGCTCCACCACGCCGGCGACGTCGCAACCGCCGATATGCGGCAGCGGGACTGAAAAGGCCGGGATGCCCTGGCGGATCCAGATATCGAGATGGTTCAGCGCGCAGGCCTTGACCCGGACCAGGATCTCGCCCGGCTCCGGCTTGGGCTCCGGGGCCTCTTCATACCGGAGCACCTCCGGCCTGCCGTGCTGATGAAAGCGCGCCGCCTTCATCCGTTCAGAACGTCAAGGACCCTTCGATCACCATGACGGCACGCCCGCCTACGGTGACGTACTGGATCTCATCGTCATCTGAGTGGACATGCACGGTCAGGCGGGACGGGCGGTCGATCTCGTAGCCCTGCTCGCAGATGATCTCGGTCGTCGGACCGACATCCACCACCCCGTGCTTGACGAGGTACGCGCCGAGCGCGCCGCTCGCAGATCCCGTGGCCGGATCCTCGAGCACTCCGACCGGCGAGGCGAACATCCGGGTGTGCACCGTGGACCGTTCCTCCACCGTGACCGTCGTGAAGAGCATCAGCCCCTGGGCTTTGTGCTGCTCGCAGACGCTGTTGAGCAGCCCGATGTTGGGGCTGGCCTTGGACACTGCCGTCAGGGTACGGACCGGCACGATCATCACCGGAAACCCCGTGGAGACGACTTCCACCGGCAGGCCCGTGCCGGTGATCTGGGTCTTGGGCACCGAGATGGCCTTGGCGACTTCGAAGAGGTCCCGCAACGGCTCGACCATCCCGATGAACTCCGGCTTGGGCTGGTTCATCATGATCTGTCGAACATGCCCGTCCCGCACGGTCAGCTCGAGGGGGAACACGCCGACGCTGGTCTCCTGATGGATGCGGGTGACCGGCTCCTGCAGCCGCAGGACGCCGAGATGCGCCAGCACGTAGAAGGCGCCGATGACCGGATGGCCTGCGAACGGAATCTCCCGCACGGGGGTGAAGAACCGGAGACGGTATTCGGCGGAGGGATCGGTCGGCGGGAGCACGAAGACGGTTTCGGAGAGGTTCATCTCCCGGGCGATCTTCTGCATCTCCCAGCCATCCAGGTCGCCCGCGTCCGGAACCACGGCCACCGGATTGCCCCCGAACACGGTGTCGGTGAATACATCCGCCTGGTAGAACTTGACGGTGCGCCGCTCGGACATCCGCCACCCCCGAGGCGGCTTACTCTATGGGATACCCCCGTGATTGTCAACGCGACCAGAGGGTATGCTAGAATGCGCCGCAACAATCAGAACGCCGCTCAGCCAAGACTTCGCGGCTACGGAAGCCGCAGGCGCTGTCCCTTAACGCGAGTTCGCAAAACCATGCCTCTGCCTTTGCCGAAGGATGTGACCTTCAACCAGATCAATCGGATCTTGGAGGTCACGGACGAGTTCGAGCTGGACCGCGAGTGGATCGAGATTCCCTTGAGCGCCGCGAGCCCCGGCAAGATCCACAAACTCCCCAACGGCAAGATCGAGATCGTCGTGGACGCCGATCTGCCGTTCGATGAGTGGCTCGCCGCAGCCAGGGAGCAGCTTCGACAGGTCGCCAGGCTCTAATCATGGATGACGGACCGATCGAGCTGGGGGCGCCGCAGATCCCGTCGGACGGCTCAGCCGTCGTGCCGCCGGGAGTTCCGCTGCTGCCGACGGACACAGCGCCCGCACCGGCGAAAGACGACTCCGCTTCGGAGAGCGCCCAGGTCATCGCGAAGGCGGTCCGGTACGTCAAGGCAAAACGCGGGGGGGACCTGGCCGCGGTCATCCTGGCCGGCTCCGCTGCACGGGACGCCATGACGAGCCATAGCGATGTGGACCTGCTGGTCCTGGTCCTGGGCGCGGACAACAGTCACGAGCTGGTCCGGGTACTCTCCCGCATCGTCGAGATCCGCTATCTCGGTGCATCCGAGGCCGAGGAGCAGGTCAATACCTCGCCGCGTCTGCCCATCATCTTGCGCAAGGCCCGCGTCCTCTACGAGCTGGAAGCGGCCGGATCGCAATTACTACAAAAGGCCCATGCCCGCTTCCGGCAGGGGCCGCCCTCTTTGACCATTCACGAGAAGATCCGGCTCCGCGCGACCGTCCTCCACTGGCTGGGCAAGGCGGAAGACCAACAGGCCGACCCGGCGATCGCCAGGCACCTCCTCTCGCTTTTTCTCGATGAAGCCATGAGCGCCTTCTACCAGCTCCGCGGGTTCTGGCCGGCCTCACCCGTCGAGCACCTCCGCTTCATCAGCCAGCGCGACCATGTCATGGGGGAATTCCTGCAACAGGCCTTCACGGCCACCGACCTCGCCGACCAGCTGGCGACGGCCCGGCGCATCGCCGACCACCTGTTCAAGGACATCCCCGCCCCCGCGCGAATCGACTGATCCACTGCCGCCCAGCTTGTCACCCTGAACCCTTCGCTTGTCATCCTGAGCAGAGCGAAGGATCTCAGTTGCTCGCTCAGGGTGAACTCCGTGATGGTCTAGATTCTTCGCTTCGCTCAGAATGACAGCTATAAGTCTTTGAACACCTGCGTCCGGCTCGGCCGTCGCGGTGAAGAGATCGACGCAGGGCAGGTTCCTGCGGACGCACGACTCGGCGATCAGCGCGTTCAGGTCGTGCCGCCGCGCGATGTGGTCGTCGAATCCGCGGATCGATGGCACCGTCACCGCCGCCACCCGGATGCCGGCCTTGACGGCCCGCTCGTACATCGCAGTGAGGTTACGTATGATCTCAGCCGGCTGGAGGTTCCAGCCCAGATCGTTGCTCCCTCCGAGGAGGACCACCCAGGCGGGCCGGTGGCGCACCACGTCGCGGTCGAAGCGTTCGACCATCTCTGCCGTCAGCTCTCCGCAGACCCCGCTGATTTGGACTCGCGCGCGATCCCCCAGCCGTTCCGCCAGGAAGCGGCCGTAGGGCGTCTCCTGGTAGTCGGGACATTCAGCGGTCGGAGATTGGAACCCTGCGGTAAGGCTGTCGCCGAAGCAGATGATGAGGGGAAGCGGGCGGGCAGGCACGCGGCCGGAGCTACCTGCTCTTATCGTCGCGGCCGGCCGTTGAAGCAGTCCCGATCTGGGCGGTCACGACACCGGCGAAATTGACCTGAATGTTCATTCTATAGTCGGTGTCCTCGTCCAGGGTCCCGGCCAGCCGCTCCACAGGGTCCGACGCGTACTTGAACCTGATGATGACATCGGTGACATCGCGAAGACGTGGCGTGGTGATGCTCTTGGAGCTGCCCCTAGTGAGAGCCCCCAGATGGTGCGGCGCCGACCAGACGACCAACGTCACATCCGAAAGGTCGTGATCCGAGTTGTTCTGCACGGTGATCATAGTCCTGAACGTTTTCCAGAACTGGAACTGCGGCGGAATTTTGTCCCGACTCGCCCAGACAAAGAGGACGAACAACGCGACAAGCAGGTACTGTGTCCTCATCGACACTCCGTTTCGCCCGGATACGAAGCAGCGCTACAGGCTTCACAGTATACAGAGTTACGGGACAGGGTCAACCCTAAGATAAATGCACGGCTCATGGCTCCCGGTACCGGCGGACACCCAGGAGCGGCCGAGCGCGCTCAGTACTTGTCATAGGTCTTGATGCGGCCGTCACCGCAATCGATTTCCATGACCACGTCGTCGCGCACGTTGACGACCGCCCGAATCGGTTTCTCGGCAAGGACCGGGCTGGTAAACGTGAGTGCCACCCGCGTCATGGCTTGGTTGGCCTTGATGGTGGTGGGCGCTCCCAGGATCTGAATGATCTCCGCCCGGGAGCCACCTGGCTCCACACCGCCACAGGCAGCGAGATTGGCCTCGCCCTGCTGGTGAGTTCGCCAGACCCATGCGCCCGCCATCGCGACCACGCACGCGAGTCCCAGGACCAGCGCTCCCCGACGGCGCGTCATCAATGACTCCGTGCCCTCGCCGTTCGGTGCAACAGCACGGCAACCGCCGCCAGCACAAGCAGCCCCGGCCATCCCCCCAGCGGCGGTGTCTCGAAGAGTTGGAAGGGATCCGCCCCCAGAGTCGGCCAGAGCCCGGTCAGGGCGATCGGCACCGCCAGCAGGATGCCCATGAGCGCCTCGCCGGTCACGAGACCGGCGGCGAACAGGAGACCTCGCGAACTCCCTGTCTCCGTGGGCTCGCCTGCACCCCGCCTCGCCAACGCGCCGACCAAGCCGCCGGCCAAAATCGCCGCGGAAAGCCTCAGCGGGAGGTACATGCCCAAGGCGACCGCGAGCACCGGCATCCGGAAGTCAGAGCTGCGCGCCGCCAGCCGCCGGTCCACCAGAATCACGGCGATGCCGATGGCTGCGCCCAAGCCGACCAACTCCCAGGGAAGCGTGCCCCCGAACACGCCGCGCGCCAGGCCGGCCATGAGCATGGCCTGCGGCGCACTCAAGGGATGGGGATGCTCCGCTGTCACCTGGCCGATGCCGTACTTGGCCTGGAGCAGGACCAGCACCGGCACGATCACCACCGCGGCAGTCGCCACCCCGACCACTTGCATGATTTGTTGCTTCCACGGCGTCGACCCCACGACGTAACCCGTCTTGAGGTCTTGCAGGTTATCCCCGCCCATCGCCGCCGCGCAACACACGACCGCGCCGATCAGGAGCGCTGCCGCCGGCCCGGCCGGATGGGTGCCCCCCATCACGGGCACCAGCACCAAGGCCGTCAGCCCGATCGTCGCGATCGTCACCCCGGAGACAGGATTGCTCGAGCTTCCCACGAGTCCCGCCATGTAGGCGGCCACGGCGGAAAAGAGAAACGCCGCGCCGGCCATGAGCACCGTCATCACCAGGGCGACGACGCCGTCCCGCACGACCGTGTGGTAGATGAGCGCCATCGGCACCAGCACCAGCGCGAAGGGCACCAGCACCCAGAGCAGGGGCGCATCGTGGTCCGTTCGAGGAATGACGGTCCCATGCCGACGCCCGCCGGTCGAGGCGTCGTGATAGGCAGCGACCGACCGCCGCACACCTTCCAGCAAAGGCCCGCGGAGCTGGACGAGGGTCCAGAGCCCGCCGACGAGCATCGCGCCGATGCCGACATGGCGGATGTGGGTGCTGCCGATGGACTTGGCCGCCTCAATCGCAGGTAGGCTTTCGGGCGTGCCCAGCGAGGCACTGTATAACGGGAGGAGAATCAACCAGCTAAGCGCCCCCCCTAGGAACACCACGCTGGCCGTGTTCGGTCCGATGATGAAGCCCACCGCCAGCAAGGCCGGCGAGAGGTTGACGCCGCCGTAGACCACGGCTCGGCCCACGCGCGCGGCGCCCTCCAGAGCCTCCGCCCAGAGCCGCAGGCCGCTCTCACCCAGCTTGACGAGCCCGCCGATGACCGCCGCCAAGAGCAGCGTACGAAAGCCGGCCACCGCCGTCCCTCCGCCCGATCCGACCTTGAGGACTTCGGCCGTTGCGATCCCTTCGGGATAACGAAGACGCTCGGTCACGATCAGGACGCGCCGCAAGGGGATCGTGAACAGCACGCCCAGCAGACCCCCCACCGAGGCGATGGCCGCGGTCTGGCCGTAGTCGAAGCTCTTCCAATAGCCAATGAGCAGGAGGGCCGGGATGGTAAAGATCACACCCGCGGCGAGGGCCTCCCCCGAGGACGCGGCGGTCTGCACGATGTTGTTCTCGAGGATGTTCGACTCCCGGAAGAGGCGGAGCACCGCCATCGAGATTACCGCCGCCGGTATGGACGCCGACACCGTCATCCCGGCGAACAGGCCGAGGTACGCATTAGCCCCGGCCAGCACGGCGGCAAGCACGACCGAGAGGATGACGGCTTTGACGGTGATTTCCGGAAGCGTGACCTCGGCCGGAATGACCGGCCGAGGCTCCGATGGCGAGGCCATTCACCCCTTCTCGATGGGATAGCCGGCCTCGCGCCAGGCGCGGATGCCTCCGTCCATCGAAGCGACGTTGGTGTAGCCCATCTTCCGTAGATTGTCGGCGGCCAGTGCGGACCGGAACCCTCCGCCGCAATACAGGACGATCTCGGCGCGCTTGTCCGGGATCACGGTCTCAATGTCCCGCTCGAGGATACCGCGCCCCAGATGCACGGCCCCCTTGGCATGGTCGGTGACCCATTCGTTGTCCTCGCGGACGTCGATGAAATGGAACCGCTCGCCGCGGTCCAGCTTGGCCTTCACCTCCGCGATCGTGCGTTCCTTGATGCACTGCCTCGCCTCTTCGACCAGTTTCAGAAACCCCGGGTTGTGCTTCATCGCTCACCCCGCTTCGAAAAACACGTTGAGCTTACCCGAACCTGCAGCGTAAGGCAAAATGGACTTGTCAATCACTGGACGGTTCGGGTAGACTGACGCGGTTTTTTGAGGAGGACCGCATGGCGACCCATAAGATCACACTGACCCGGTACGGGATCGCCGAGGTGCTGAAGTGGTGCATCGAGCGCAACCACAAGAATATTCCTGGAACGGACAGCGCCGCGTTTCAACGGATGAAGGAGGAGCTGAAGAAAAAGCCAGACACGTCGGATTACTTCACCCTCCACCAGTTCTGGAAAGAGCCGGTGACCATCGAGTTCGCGGACGAAGAGATCCACACCGTGGACCGCTGCCTGTACGACAACCCCAACGCCGAGAACAATCAGAACCCCCCGATCCGCTACCGCTTCTGGGTCGCGATAGAGAACGCCAAATGACTCTCCCTGCCGCCGTCATACTCGTCCTGTGCCTGGCTGTGACTCGAGCGGCGGCTGCCGCCGATGCACCGGATTCCAAAGTGCCCCCCGCGCTCGCCAAGGGGGAAGCGCTGTTCAACGCCAACTGCTCTGTCTGTCATGGCGTCGGGGCACGCGGCACCACGCAAGGGCCGCCGTTTCTTGACAAGGTCTACGAGCCCAACCACCACGCGGACACGGCCTTTTACCGCGCCGCAGAAATGGGAGTGCGCGCCCATCACTGGAAGTTCGGCGACATGCCGAAGATTCCGGGCGTGACCCGGGACGATCTCACCCAGATCATCGCGTACATCCGGTGGCATCAAAAACAGGCCGGCATCTTCTAGCAGCGCGCCGCGTCCGCGCCCGTGACAGGGTGCCCCCTCCGTCCGCCTTCACTCCCAAAGAGCGGACGGTGATCCGTGAGCACCGGACTCCGCAGCAAGTCCAACGCTTCCTCGATTCCCTCCCCTATAACTGGGAAAAACCCAAGGCGACACTCCGCTCGTTCCGCGGGGTGATCACCACCGGGACCGCCCATTGCCTGGAAGCAGCCATCACGTCCGCCGCGATCCTGGAGCAGCACGGCTATCCCCCGCTCATGCTGAGCCTCGAATCGGCGGACAAGCTCGACCACGTCCTGTATCTCTTCAAACAGAATGGGCGCTGGGGGACCGTCGCCCGCTCGCGCGAGGCCGGTCTGCACGGGCGCAAGCCGGTCTTCCGCTCGGTCCGGGATCTGGTCCTGACCTACGTGGAGCCCTACGTGGACTTCACCGGCCGACTCACCGGATACGGCGTGGGCACCCTGTCCGACCTCGGCGACTACGACTGGCGCTTTTCCCAGAAGAACGTCTGGAAGGTCGAAGAGTATCTCCTCAAGATGCCGCACAAAAAGTATCACATGTCGAAGCGGCGCTACGTGCAGGTGCTCCGGCGCTACAAGGCCTTCCGTGCTGCCGACTCGGACGCGCCCGTCAACTATTACGACAGCCGCCCCACCTGGATGGGCAACCCCAACTCCCCCTCACCGCCGATCCCGAAGAAGGTGTTCCGGGAGATCAGAGGAAAAATCTCTTTTCTGAAATCCTGAGACAAGTATCACGAATCTTAGTTGGCCTTGGCATGACTATTGCCTTCCTCACACGAACAAACTGTACGAGGAGGCAATCCGCCATGAAAGGTAAAATGCTTCTGCTGATCGTCGGAGCGTGCGTCCAGTTTTTCGTGGTCTCGGATCTCTGGGCACAGAACGCGCTCCTATCAGAATGGTACGTGGACAACGGAAAGCGGGCTGCGAGAGAACACCGCTTCGATGAGGCGGAGGAGCACTATTTCGCTGCTCTCAGGGAAGCACCTGATTCGAACCCCCGCCTCGCAGACAGCATTGTCTCTCTGGCGCAACTCTATGTCGCTCAGGGGAAGCCCAAAGCCGCGGAGCGCCTCCTCAAGCGCACGCTTGCCATACAAGAACGGACCCTTGGACCGGGGCATCCCGCCGTGGCTGATAACCTGAACAACCTCGGCATCATCTATCATGATCAGAAGAAGTACGAGGCGGCAGCGCGTCTCCACACGCAGGCGCTCGCCATCCAGGAGAAGGCTCTCGGGCCGGAACACCCGGATGTGGCCGCCACCCTGAACCACCTGGGAGTCCAGGAGACAGCCCTAGGCAAGTACGAGGTCGCAGAGCGTCTCTACGCACGGGCGCTCGCCATCCAGGAGAAGGCTCTCGGGCTGGAACACCCGGACGTGGCCGCCACCCTGAACAACTTGGCAGTCCTCTACGAGAACCAAAAGCGGTATGCAGAGGCAGAAGATCTCCACATGCGGGCGCTGGCGATCCAGGAGAAATATTTCGGACCGGAGCACCCGGAGGTGGCGGAAAGCCTGACCAACCTCGCCAACCTCTATCAGGTTCTGGGATGGTACGGAGAGGCGGAGCCTCTGTATACGCGGGCGCTGGCGATCCAGGAGAAGAGCCTGGGACCAGAGCACCCCAGAGTGGCCGCCACTCTGGACAACTATGGGGCGTTGCTGCGGGCGATGAAGCACCCGGACGAAGCTGAACAGTTTACGGCGCGGGCAAAGGCCATCCGAAGCAAGCAAGGGTCCTAGCGAAGCTCGGCGCCGGCGGCTTCGTCCACCAGCCACAGCAGACGCTCCGGTCCGGGCTGAATACATTTGGCTGGATACTGCTCGGGAGGCGCCGTCCCTTCCAACACTTCCCGCAGGGCAGGCGCTTTGTCACGGCCTGCCACCATGAAGACTACTTGCTGCCCCGCATTCAACACCGGTAGGGTCACCGTCAGGCGACGAGGCGGCGGCTTGGGCGCATCCAGCACGGGCGCCACCCACCGCGCTCGCTCCTTGAGCACCGGAGACCCCGGGAACAGCGAGGCCGTGTGCCCATCCGACCCCATGCCCAACAGGACCAAATCAAAACGCGGGAACGCCCC
>VBOF01000219.1 GCA_005877855.1 Nitrospirota bacterium
CCAGGAGGAAAAAAGCGAGGAATTGTCTGGAGGAGCAACGCAGTGGTGCCGACTCGGAAAACTAGAGTTCGGTGAGGAAGGAGTGGTTATGCGAGCCATGTGGATCAAGAAGGCGATCGTGGAGTTTCTCACAGCAGGGGCGCTTGTCGGCCTGATCGGCCTTGGGCTATCGGTGCCCTCGCCAGCGAGCGCTGTCTCGATGACGGACTACACCTGGATGCCCATCTTCGCCGGCCAGACCGTGCCGCCGAACGTCCTCTTCATCGTGGACCTTGGCAACCACACCCTCCCTGCCGCCTATTCCGGGACAAACCACCAGTATCCGATTTCCTTCTGTAGCAATTGCACCACGAACCCTACGTCCACGGTCACTTTCAACCTGTACGCGTCGAACGTGACTCTGGACAATTTAATCGCGGTCAATAAGAACGGCGTGGCGATCGCCCCGGCGCCCACGACTGCGGCTCCCGCTGACACCTTCGACCCCACCCATAACTATTACGGGATGTTCGACCCCTTCCGCTGTTACACGACCAACTCGAACAGCTTCATCTACGGCTCGACCAAGACCAACAACACCGATCCCTCCGATCCCTGTGTGGGCACTTTCTGGGACGGGAACTTCCTGAATTGGCTCACCATGAGGAAGACGGACGTGATCTACCAGGCCCTGGTGGGCGGCGCCCCGAAGCCGGCTCAGGCCAACGTGGACGGCACCGCCAACAGCCTGGCAGGCCAGAACAAGACCGGCGAGAGCGGGTCGAGCGCTAACGACTGCTCCGGCAACAGCAAGTCCTGCTGGCGGTTCGTCAAGTTCGTGCCGACCGCGACGCTGGCCGGCCGCGTGCCCACAACCCTTGCGCCCGATGTTGCCGGTGGGGCGCTCGGCCGCTTCTTGGGGAACGGCGAAGGCAAACTCTATGTGAATGACGACGCCACGTCCGACCCGTTCAACACAGCAACAGCCAATCAATACATCCTCCAGGTGGACCTGACGACCGAGCCTGACGTCCCTTCAGGGACCGGCTCGATGTCCGGCACCTGCGGCGACGAGCGGGACCCCAACTTCGCCGGCCATCTGGTCTGCTACAAGCGGGACCGGTCGCTCGGGCTCTTCCAGAAGCTGCGGCTCGACGCCATGCGGGTCGCCATCATGTTCGTGGACGCGGGCGGCGGCAACGCCGGCAACATGCAATTCCTGTTCGATGCCCCCTTCATCTCGTCATCCGTCACCAACATCCGCAACCAGCCAGTCCAGAGTCATTCGCCGCTGGCGGAAGCCCTCTACGAGGGGCTCTGCTACATCCGCAAGTCTCAAGGGCTCTGTTACGACAACACCCCTGCCTCCTATACAAGCGCCGTGCAGACGCAAGGCGATGCGTTCTGGTTTGCCAACTTCCCGACCCCCCAGACCGTATCCTGTTGCAAGAACTTCGTCCTGATGATCTCGCCTGGCGTCCCGGAGGGCGACGGCGCCACGCCCCAGAGGCAGACCCCGTTTCCGAACGCCGCCGCGCCCAGCGTCTGTATGTTTGGGATCGGTGCGTGCGGGGCGGACACGCTGGGAATGACCACCAGTTGGCTCGACAACATCGCCTACTATGGACAGACCCACGATGTCCGCGACCAGACGTGTCCGGGCGCCTCGTGCGTCACCGGAACCCAGACGGTCACGTTCTACGCAGTCAACGCCATGGGCGGCTCCGCAGGGTCCGCACTGCTGGCTTCTGCGGCGAAGTACGGGGGGTTCGTCGACCGCAACAACAACCAGTTCCCGGACGCTGGCACGAACACCTGCACCTTTCCGGCCGGTTCTAACCTGGGAAGCGGCACCAGCACGAGCAGTCTCGAATGGGATGTTGACGGGGACTGCACCCCGGACACCTATTTTGATGCGTCGGAAGGCGGTGACCTTCAGGACCAGGTCAACAAGAGCATCGCCGATATCCTGAAGCGGGCGGCCTCCGGAACCTCGGTCTCGGTGCTGGCGACCTCGTCCACCGGCGAGGGCGCGCTCTACCAGGCGTATTTCTTCCCCTCGCAATTCGAGGGCCTCAATGAGATCAAGTGGACCGGATTTGCCCAGGGCCTGTTCGTGGACAGTTTGGGGAACATCCGGGAGGACTACTCGGGACCAGGCTGCACGGGCCCGCCGGACGGCAAGCTCGTCCTGGAGCATGACTGCATCATCAAAACCCGGTTCGACCCCACGACCAACGAGGTGAAGGTCGACCGCTTCAAAGATGATGGGTCGGCTCCTGGGAGTGTGGCCGGGGACGGGGTGGCTGATACGACCACGCCCTTCGAGACGGTCAGTCTCAAGGACATCAAGCCGATCTGGGAAGCAGGGGCGCGGCTGGCCTATGCCACTCCGGGCACGGTGAGCTGTGCCCTGCCCAACGCCGGCGCCTCCTGCCGACGGATTCTCACCTGGGTGGACGCCAACTTCGACAAGACGGTGGCGTCGTCGGAAGTGATCGAGCTGATTGATGCCAACAAAGGGACGCTCTGCCCCTACCTCGGCGCGCGGAGAGCCGCCGACTGTAACAGCACCGTGCCCGCCGACAAGACGACGGCGCAGACCGAGGCGGCCAATATCGTCAACTTCACGCGTGGCCTCGATGGCAAGACGCTCTGTATCGCGGGCTCGGGATGCCTGCGGGACCGCTCGATCACGGTCCGCAACCCCGATGACGGGACGACCACCGCGCTCCAAGTCTGGAAGCTGGGGGACATCGTGGACTCCACGCCCACGGTCGTGGGATCCCCCAGGGAGCGGTTCGACATCATTTACGGAGACGCGGCCTACGCGCAGTTTTTCCAGCAGTACAAGGGCCGCCGGCAGGTGGCTTACGTGGGCGCCAATGACGGCATGCTCCACGCCTTCAATGCCGGGTTCTTCATTCAGGGCGACAACCCCTCGACCACCACCGTCGTCGAGCGCGGGCGCTTCGCCACCGCGCCCCCGAGCGGGATCACGACGACACGCAGCACCGGGGAATGTGCCACCGGGTCCAGCACGGGTTGCCTGCCTCGGGGCGCCGAGCTCTGGGCCTTTGTGCCGCAGGAGCTTCTCCCCCATTTGAAATGGTCTGCGGCACAGGACTACACGCACGTCGCCTACATGGACTTGAAGCCCAAAGTCACCGATGCGCGGATCTTCTGCGATTCCGGCAATCCCAATGCCACGTGCTCGGACGGACAGTCGGCGCCAGGGACCCATCCAGGGGGATGGGGCACGATCCTGATCGCCGGCATGCGGTTGGGCGGCAGTTGCGGGGTCTGCTCGACGTCGACCGTGGATACTGCCGGGAACCTGACCAACGGCGGCGGGCCGCCGATGACCGTCACGGCGGACTTCACCGGCAGCGGGAAGAGCACGCGGGCCTTCTACTCAGCCTATTATGTGTTCGACATCACGGACCCGGAGCAGGATCCCGTGCTGCTCTGGACCTTGACCGATTCTAACTTGGGGCTGACCACGAGCTTCCCGGCCGTCGTGCGGGTCAGCCCGAAGACGGACGCGAAGACCGACAACACGAATGCCAAGTGGGTTGCGGTCTTCGGCACGGGCCCCACGAGTTATATCGGCGCGAGCACCCAGACCGCGCAATTCATCGTGGTGAACCTTGCCACGGGCCCCAGCTATACCATTACCAATCCGACGAATGGCTCGTTGCACAGCGTGGCCTGCACGTCGGCCGTCCCGTGCGACAAGGCCAACCTGAATACGGCGTACACGGGGAACAGTCCGGCGTACCCCACTGGCGCCAGTAACTCCTTCTTGGCGGATGTCATCTCGCTGGATTCGAACCTCGACTACCGCGTGGACGTGATGTACGCGGGCACGGTCATGACGAACAGCGCCAGCCCGCCGACCTACATCGGCAAGATGTACCGGCTGACCACCAGCCCCACCAGCGGGAATAGCCCCCACACCTTCAGCAATTGGGGTCTCTCGAGCGGACCCAGCCAGGTCCCGACGGTGCTGCTGGCCACCTTCCCCTGCACGCCCACTCCGTGCACAGGCACGACGAACGTGGGGCCGATCACCGCAGGCTCCACGGTCAGCGCCGACGATACCAACAGTATCTGGGTGTATTTCGGGACCGGCCGGTTCTTCACCCAGGCCGACAAGGGCAGTACCGACGCCCAGTTCTTCTTCGGAGTCAAGGACCCGGTGGCCAACACGACCTCATGCTTCGAGAGCAGCCCCACCAGTTGTCAGCGAAACGACCTCCTGGACGTTTCCAACGTGACGGTCTGCGTGGTGGGCGTGGGATCCTGCGACACGTCTAATCAGGTGACCGGCCTTGCGGGCGTCAGCACGTTCAGCGGCACCGGCACCACCTCGCTCGCTGGGGTAGTCGCCAACAAGCAGGGCTGGTTCGTGACGTATCCGACCGCGGGAGAGCGCGCCCTCAGCAACCCGACCCTCCTGGGCGGGACCGTGTTCTTCACCACCTTCATCCCGGTCAATGACATTTGCATCGCATCCGGGAACGGCAACCTGTACGCCTTGTTCTACCTCACCGGCAGCGCGTATTCACAGCCAACCATCGGAACGACCGGGGAAGGCGCCACGGTGGCCAAGACCATCTCGTTGGGCACTGGCCTTCCGTCCCAAATGGCGGTCCAGATTGGCGCTCAGGGCAGTGGAACCTCCGGTTTATCCAGCAGTTCGGGGTGCGCCGGCCGTGTCACCGGCTATATCCAGGCCAGCACGGGCGTGCTGGGGCAGCTCTGTGGCCACCCGGCTTTCTCGGTATGGAGCCGGATGATTTCGTGGCGGGACTTGTAAGCCCTTAGAAGCCCTGAAGGAGCAGGCAACCTGGGGATCAAGCCCTTCCTTGCTCGTATCGTTCCGCTGCTAGCCATAGCGTTGCTCGGCAGCGGAACTGTCGTCGTAGCCGCCGACTGGTTCTACCTCACTACGATTCCCCTACTTTCAGTCGCGAACCCGGGCGACAAGCCGATCGGAGCCCCTTCGTACGCGATCATCCAAGTCGCTCACCTGAGTCAACCTTTAGGACTAGAGGTCCTCTTTAACGAGGGGGCCAGAGGTTTGGGAGCATTCCAGGGGAGTGTGTTCGGCGCGGATTGGAAGGAGGCGGCGCAAAAGGCGGCCCTGGCTGCCTCTAGGGCTGTGGGGGAGGATCCACGGACGTGGCAAGTGACGCTTAAAGGGGCCAGTCCCGGCTACTCAATGCATGGACCGAGTGCCAGTGCCGCTTTAGCTATCGCAATGGTGGTTGCCAGACGGGGTGACGCGCTCTTACCCGGCGTTGTCATCACCGGCGACGTCGATCCTGATGGCCGAATATCGGCCGTTGGAAGGCTCCCGGAAAAACTTCTCTTGGCAGCGTCGGCAGGCTTCACCATCATCCTGATCCCGCCAGGGCAAATTCGCACCCCAGACTGGGATCTACGCCCTCTGGCCGAAGGCCTCAACGTGAAAGTGATCGAGGTGCCGACGATTATAGAGGCCTACGAAAGAATGACAGGAAAGGGTGTCCCTTAGAGTCCCACAGCCACACGAAGCCGCGACCATCCCTCATGCCATCACCAGCGCATCGCGTACCTTCTGGCCCAAGACCGCTGGTACAAATGGTTTTTTGATGTGTAGGAAGTCTCCACCGACGACCCCGTACTGCCTGATAGTTTCATCCGCGTATCCTGACATGAACAGGACCCCGCTCGCTGGATGCAAGGCTTTTACCTGCTCCCACAGCCTGTAACCGCTTAACCCTGGTAGCACGATATCGGTGAGCAACAGATGGATGGACCCTGCGTGTTGCTCTAAGGATTGCAAGGCTTCCTTGCCGTGCCCTGCCTCCAAGACCCTATATCCCCATCTCTGGAGAAGGTAACTGATTAGATGCCGTAAAGACTCATCGTCTTCGACAAGCAGAATGGTTTCATTGCCGGTGATCGGTTGAGCCACGGCAGGTTGTGGCACCACGGTCTCTTCCGCGTGTTCGACCCGGGGAAAGTAGACCCGGAACGTCGTGCCGTGCTTCGGTTTGCTTTCCACTGCAATATGCCCGCCACCTTGCTTGACAATTCCATACACGATCGAGAGGCCTAATCCTGTGCCTTTTCCCGGTTCTTTTGTGGTAAAGAAGGGCTCAAAAATGTGACGCAGCGTCTTGGCATCCATGCCGCACCCGGTGTCACTCATCGCGAGCATCACGTATGGACCAGGCTGAAGGCCGACGTGCCGGGCGGTGTACATGGGGTCCAAGTCGACGTTGGCGGTCGCAATTGTGAGCCTTCCGCCGGTAGGCATTGCGTCGCGGGCGTTCACCGCCAAGTTCATCAGCACCTGATCGATCTGCGAAGGATCAGCTTTTACCATACCCAGATCTGGCTCGCGGACCGTCTGTAATGCGATATCTTCTCCGATCAAACGCAGAAGCATCTGTTGAGTCTCGGGAACGACATCATTCAGGTTCACTATTTTCTGTTCAAAGTTTTGTTTACGACTCAAGGTGAGCAATTTCTGAGTAAGGTCGGCTGCCCGTTCCCCCGCTTTTTTGATTTGTTGCACTTTCTCGGCCTGGGGATGGTGAGGGTCGAGCGATTCCAATAAAAGTTGGCTTAAGCAAGAGATGACCGTCACCAAGTTGTTGAAGTCATGGACGATGCCCCCGGCGAGCCGCCCGATCGCTTCCATTTTCTGCGCCTGGAAAAGCTGCTCTTCACTTTCCCGTAAGGACTTCATGGCTCGTGTCTGTTCGATGGCTGCGGCCGACAGAGCTGACACGACGACCAGGATGTCCATGTCATCC
>VBOF01000371.1 GCA_005877855.1 Nitrospirota bacterium
GCTGATGTTCAGGTTGTGCGGGAGCCGCTGGGTCGGATGCCCGTTCAGGTAACACTCGTCAAGGCTCCCCATGATCTGAGTCTGTAAGCGGTCACGCAGCGCCGCGATCCGCTTGCTCTCCGTCGGCATTTCCTGCTCGCACAACTCGCAGGCCTTCCCGAACCCGACGATGAGCGGGACGGGGAGGGTGCCGGACCGCATCCCGCGCTCGTGGCCGCCGCCGTCGATCTGAGGCACCAAGCGCACCCGCGGCCCTTTCTTCCGCACGTACAGGGCCCCGACGCCTTTCGGTCCGTAGATCTTGTGGGCAGTGAAGGACATCAGGTCGACCTTGAGCGTTTCGACATCCACCGGGATCTTGCCGACGCCCTGCGTCGCGTCGCAGTGGAAGAGAATGCCCTTTTCCTTGGCGATCCTGCCGATGTCGGCAATCGGATGAATCGTCCCGATTTCGTTGTTGGCCAGCATGATCGAGATGAGAATCGTCTTGTCCGTGATGGCGTTCCGGACGTCGTCGGGACTGACGAGGCCGTCTTTAGCCACCGGCAGGTACGTGACCTTGATGCCGCGCTTCTCCAGCGACTTGCAGGTGTCCAGCACCGCCCGGTGCTCCGTGCTACAGGTGATGACGTGATCGCCTTTCTCCTTGTACATTTCCACAACGCCTTTGAGCGCCAGGTTGTCGGATTCCGTGGCCCCGCTCGTGAAGACGATTTCCTTGGCATCGCAGTTGATGAGTTTGGCGATCTGCTTGCGGGCGTTCTCGACCGCTTCTTCGGCTTCCCATCCGAATTGATGGTTGCGGCTGGCGGCGTTGCCGAATTTCTGGGTGAAGTAGGGCAACATCGCCTCAAGGACTCTGGGGTCCATCGGGGTCGTGGAGTGATTGTCCATGAAAATCGGGAACTTCATCGTAATCGCTCCTTCTCCTACCTGCTCTCGTTTACGTTCGCTGACCGTAGACTCGAGATTGCGGAACAATGGTGGCCGAACCGAATTCCTTCATGTCCGCGATCGACATGCTGTCGAGGAGGCCATAGATGCTGTTTTGAATGTTGCGGAGGGGCGTGCGGATATTGCAGCGCGGCATCTGCATACAGTTGGAATCCTCGTTGTGGTAGCATTCGGTGATGCCAATGTGACCTTCGATCGCTTGGATGACGGACAGTACGGAAATATCAGTCGACGACTTGGCAAGAACATACCCACCCTTGGGACCGTTTTGGCTGACAATTAAACCCTTCTTCCCCAATTTCTGGAGGACCTTGGCCAGCAGTTCGACAGGGATGTTATATTCCTCTGCGATCTCCTTGGTGTTGACGACCCGATCGGCACCTCCTGAGGCCATGTATTGAACAGCCATCAGGGCGTAGTCCGTCTTCTTGGACAGTTTCAGCATAGCTAAGTCCGATTATTTTAGTCGGGGACTGTTTTTATCGGAGACCATCTTGGTCGGGTATACAATATCACCCAGGGAAAATGCTTGTCAATATAAAAATTTTAGATTAAATTCCAATGCCTTAAGAAAATGACGGGAAACACTCTATGAGTCCAGTTCGAGTCCGGTTTGCTCCCAGCCCGACTGGCTACCTCCATATCGGGGGGGTCCGTACGGCCCTCTTTAACTGGCTTTTTGCCAGACATGAAATAGGAGTCTTCATCCTCCGGATTGAAGATACCGATCGCGAGCGGTCTACGCCTGAGGCGATCCAGGCCATCCTGGACGGCCTGAAGTGGGTGGGGTTGGACTGGGATGAAGGTCCTGTCTTCCAGAGCGCACGCCTGGCCCTCTACAAGGAGCACGCCGAGCGACTGAAGGCCGAGGGCAAGGCCTACTTCTGTTACTGCACAGAGGAATTTCACCTGCCGTCCGTTTTGTGACGCCCCAGACGGGCCAGACCTTCGTCGAGGACCTGATCAAAGGACGGGTGACCTTCGACAATGCGCAGTTGGACGACCTGATCATCCTGAGGTCGAACGGGCTGCCGACCTACAACTTTGGCGCAGTGGTGGATGATGCCGTGATGCGCATCACGCATGTCATCCGGGGCGATGACCATTTGAACAATACCCCTCGCCAGATTCTTCTGTACCGGGCCTTGGGGTATGACCCGCCGCACTTCGGTCATCTGCCCATGATCCTCGGCCCTGATAAGGTCAAACTGTCCAAGCGACATGGCGCCACCTCGGTGCTGGAATACCAGGAGGCGGGATACCTGCCGGAAGCGCTGGTCAACTATTTGGTGCGACTGGGCTGGTCCTATGGGGATCAGGAAGTCTTCACCGTACCGGAGATGATCGAAAAGTTTACCTTGGATCGCATCAACAAATCGCCTGCGGCGTTCGACCCGGAAAAGCTG
>VBOF01000372.1 GCA_005877855.1 Nitrospirota bacterium
TTCTTGGCGCGCCAGCCCACCGTGACACGCCCCAGCAGCACGATCAAGTAGAACAGCCATGTCCCCAGCGCCCCGATCTGCTCGGCGTTCCAGTTCAGGAAGGAGCCGCGCGCGAACTCCGCGAACAAGGCTCCGGTAATGATGCCCAGCGTCAGCAGCGGGAACCCGAACGAAATCGCTTTGCCGTTGAGTTCATCGAGGAAATCAAGAGCCGGCAGCTTGCGGTACAGCCCGTCGAGGTGCTTGGACTTGAGCATATGCTCTTGGATCAGGTACATCAGGCCCGCGATGAACGCGACCGCAAAGGCGACGGTGCCCAGCAGGGACAACGTCACGTGCATCCACACGTTGCGGAAGATCGGCTCCAGTGCCCGGATCTCCTTGGGCAAGGCGGCGGCCGAGATGAGGGAGATGAACGCCATCGGCAGGATGAAGGAGCCGAGAATGTGCACACGATACCGGAGCTCGACGACGAGGAAGAACAGGACCAAGGCCCAGGAGAAGAACGACAGCGCTTCATGCATCGACGTCAAGGGGATATGCCCCCCCTCGACCATCCGGGACACCAGGGCCAGGGTATGAAAGAAGAAGCCAATCCCGGCCACGAGGAACGAGGGTTTCGAGATGCCCTCCCACCTTCCAGCCAATTGGACCAAAAACAGAGTGGTGCCGAGAAAATAGAAGAGCAGCGTGACCTCGAAAAAGAGAACGTTCATGGCCCCACAAGTCCGCTGAATTTCGGGGAAATCATTATAGAGACCGCACGCGAGGGGAGTCAAGCAAACTCCCAGCCTCCACGACGGCTAAATGTTCAACTGCCGGCGCCGGCCGTTGCCCCTCCGCAGATGTTCAACGCCTGACCGGTCATGGCGGCGGCTCTCGAAGACGCGAGGTACACCGCCAGATCGCCGACTTCCGAGGCCTCGATCATCCGCTGAATCGGGATCGCCTTGACCGCGTGGCGCCGAAACTCCTCGGCGCTCACACCGAGTCCAGCCGCGGTCTCGGCGATCCCCTGCCGGGCCATGTCCGTGTCCACCCAGCTCGGACAGATCGCGTTGACGGTGATCCCGCGTGACGCCACTTCGAGCGCGAGGGCTTTCGTGAAGCCGATGATTCCATGCTTGGCGGCGCAGTAGGCGGCGTATCCGGGCACGCCAAATCGCCCGAGGACCGATGAGAGATTGATGATCCGTCCGTGCTCTCCGTCCTTCATGACGCGCAAGGCCTGCTTGGAACACAGGTAGGCGCCCGTCAAGTTCGTCTGGATGATCGCGTGCCAGCGAGCGTCGTCCGGATCGGTCAGGGGGGTCCGGCCGGAAGCCCCGGCATTATTCACCAGGATATCGATCCGACCGTCGCGGCTCACGACAGCGTCCACCGCGCTGCGCACCGAGGCTGGATCGGTGACATCCAACTGGAGGGCCAAGACTGCATGCCCGGCCGCACGGGCGGCCTCGCTTCCCTCCTTCAAATGAACGGGATTCCGAGAACCGATCGCCACCCGAGCGCGTGCCAAGGCCGGCATCTTAGCATAACGCCTCCTTGGCTGTGCCGCGCCAATTAGGCTAGGATGCGCCCTCGACCCATGCACGGCATCCTCTACATCGTCAGCACCCCGATCGGAAACCTGGAGGACATGACGTTCCGCGCGGTACGCGTTCTCAAGGAAGTGGCCGTCATCGCCGCGGAAGATACCCGTCACACCAAGCAGCTTTGCACGCATTTCGGCATCCACACGCCCCTGACCAGCTATCATGACTTCAACAAGGAAGAGAAAACTGCTGTGCTCCTCGAACGTCTGCACGCGGGCACCGATGTGGCGTTGGTCTCCGATGCGGGCACGCCGGTCGTCTCCGATCCCGGATTCTTCTTGATCACCCACGCGATTGCGGCCGGCATCAGAGCCGTGCCGGTTCCGGGCCCATCGGCTGTCTTGACCGCCCTGGCGGGGGCCGGCCTTCCCACCGATGCATTCCGGTTTGAAGGCTTCCTGCCGCGCAAAGAAGGGCCCCGGTCGAAACGCATTGCGCGCTTCCGTGAGGAACCTGCCACCGTGATCCTGTTCGAGAGCCCCCATCGCATCGCCAAGCTGCTGGCGTCGCTCCTCGCAGGCCTTGGCAATCGACGGGCGGTGCTGGCACGGGAACTGACCAAACACTACGAAGAATTTCACCGGGGGACTCTGGAGGAGCTGACCGCGTTGGTCCGAAGCCATCCGCCGAAAGGCGAAATCACCCTCCTGATCGAAGGGGCCGCGACACGGAGACGGTCGGCGCCGGGACAAGAGGCCGGCCAGGAGCCGGCACGCGAGGACGAGTGACGATGAGGCGGGGTCTGAAAAACAATCAGGCGGTGGCCGAAAAGC
>VBOF01000220.1 GCA_005877855.1 Nitrospirota bacterium
CTCCCTGAAGATGCGATCGAGGATGTCGTCCGTCGTCGTCTCGCCGATGATTTCGCCGATCGCGTTGATGGCCACCCGTAGGTCCGCCGCGATGCACTCGGCCGCCATGTGCCGCTGGACCGACACAAGGGCCTGATCGAGCGAGGTCTTGCCCCGCTCCAGGGCCGAACGGTGCCGCAGGTGGGTGATCAGTACGCCCTCGCTCGGCTCCAACCCCTGCGTGAGCACGGTGTCGCGGATCGCGTCCCGCAGCTCGTCCAAGCCGGCCCCCGTGGTCGCCGAGGTCCAGACGATCCGGCGTGGCCCGGCGAAACCCTTGAGGTCCGCGGGCTCCACGCGGGGAGGAAGGTCCGCCTTGTTCACGACCAGCACCGCCGACTTCTCCTGGAGCAGCTCCAGTGTACGACGGTCTTCGGGATCGAGCGGGGCGTTCCCGTCGAGGACCACCAAGACCAGCTCGGCGCGGGCCAGCGCGTCGTGCGTGCGGCGCACCCCTTCGCGCTCGACGACATCCTGGGTCTCCCGCAGGCCGGCCGTGTCCTGCAAGCGCACAGGGATGCCGCGCACATTGACGAACTCTTCCAGGACGTCCCGCGTCGTGCCTGGGATCGGCGTCACGATCGCGCGGTCCGCTCTGGCCAGTGCGTTCAGCAGGCTGGACTTGCCCACGTTGGGCCGCCCAACCAGCGCGGCCGTCACGCCTTCTCGCACGATGCGCCCGTCTTCCGCGGTCTGGATGAGCCGCTCAACGCGCTCGGCAACCTTTTCAATGCCAGCGGCCAGGGCCTGCGGTGCGATGAACGTGATCCCCTCGTCGGAAAAATCGATGCCGGCCTCCACCTCTACCAGCAGGCGCGTCAGGCCTTCACGGATCCGGCCGAGCTCGTCGGATAGGGCCCCCCGGAGCTGCTCCAGCGCGACCCGCAGGCCGGTCTGTGTCCGAGCCTGGATCAGGTCCATGACCGCCTCGGCCTGCGCGAGGTCCAGCCGGCCGTTGAGGAAGGCGCGCTTCGTGAACTCGCCCGGCTCGGCCAGCCGCGCGCCGCTGCGGATCAGCACCTCGAGTCCCAGGCGGAGCACCAGGGGACCGCCGTGGCAATGGAACTCCACCACGTCCTCGCGCGTGTAGCTCCGGGGCGCCTTCATGACGGCGACCAGGACCTCATCGATGCGCACGCCGGTGTCGGGCGCCCGCAACTCGCCGTGATGCAGCGTATGGGTCTTGTACTCGCGGACTGTCCGGCCTCCGGAGCCGGCGAAGACCGTAGAGGCGATGTCTAGGGCCTTTTCGCCTGACAGCCGGATGATGCCGATCCCGCCCTCACCAGGCGGAGTGGCAATCGCGCAGATCGTGTCACCGGCATTCATGGGGGGTCATTGGGGAGCCGGAACCGAAGTCCTGGGCAGGAGGTACCGGTCCGTGATGACTTGCTGGGCGATCGTGAGTACGTTGTTCGTCAACCAGTAGAGCACGAGCCCGGCTGGGAAGCTGATGAACAGGAACGTAAGGAACACCGGCAGCAACAGCATGATCTGCGCCTGCTTGGGGTCCATGGTGGTCGGCTGGATCTTCTGCTGGATGAACATGGTGACCCCCATGAGGATCGGCAGGACGTAGTAGGGGTCCTGCGCCGACAGGTCCTTCACCCACAGGAGGAACGGCGCCTGCCTGAGCTCGATGGTCATGTACAGGATGTTGAAGAGCGCGACGAACACGGGGATCTGGATGAACATCGGCAGGCAGCCGCCGACCGGGTTCACCTTCCGCTCCTTGTAGAATTTCATGAGCTCCTTGTTGAGCCGCTCGCGGTCGTCGGCGTACTTCTTCTGCAGCGCCATCATCTCGGGCTGCACGGCCGCCATGTCCTTCATCGACTTGTAGCTCTTGTACGCGAGGGGCGCGAGCAGCAGCTTGATGAAGACCGTGATCAAGATGATCGCGACACCGTAGTTGTGCGTGATCTCGTGGAGGTAGCGGATCGCGTAGAACAAGGGCTTGGCCACCGCCCGCACGATGGACCAGCTCCCGTAGATGAACCAGCCGAAGTCGATCGTCTCCTCCAGTTCGAGCTTGAGCGCTGCCAGCGTGTCGTATTCCTTAGGGCCGACAAAGAGCCGGTACCTACTGAGCAGTGCCCCGGCGGTGGCCGGGATGCGCAGGCCCACGGACACCAGCTTCTCGCCTTCCTTGCGCACGACGGCGATGCGGGTCCCGGGATCGGCCGGGAACAAGGCCGCCAGGAAGTACTTGTCCTGCAAGGCGACCCAGGTCACCTGTCCCGCCCGGAGATCTTCCTTCTCGGGCGTGTCCTTGGCGAGCTTCCCGTTAATGAACGTGGCCGGGCCGATAAAGCCGACGAAGCCCTCCTGCCACTCATGGATCCCGAAGTTCGTGCCGAGCGACAGGGTGGTCGAGCTGCTCACGCCGGTCGTCTCCAGGGTGAGATCCACCAGATAACTGCCGTGGTGGAAGGTGAGGCGCTTGCTGACCTGCATGCCAGTCTCCGGATCCTTGTAGGAGAGGGCGATGTCGGCGGCGGGCTGGGCTGCGCTGAGGGTGGCGTCTTTGCCCGACACAGCATAGAGCCCCCGAGTGAGTCGCTCCTGCAGCTTGGCGTCCGGGACCTGCACGGTCAGCGGGAGCGTGAGCGACACGTCCTTCGCCAGGGAGGGCACGAGCTGGATCGGCTTGGGGTCCCGGGGGTCGCTCGTCAGATACCGTTTGAGCTCCCAGCGCTTGATCACCCCGCCGCGGTTCGAGAGCACGACCTTGACGAGATCGGTCTCGACCGTCACCTCCTGTTCGCGTCCCTCAGTGGCGGGTGTCGGCATCCTGCCAGACGGGGCGGGGGTCGGCAGGATCTGCGCCGAAGGCGGGGCGGGCACCGTCACCGTGGCAGGCCCGGCGCCGTCCTTTTTCGGGGCGACGGCCCTGGGCGTCGGCGAAGCCGGTCGCCTGGCGAACCCCATCTTCTCCAGCAAGTACGGATAGAGCACGATGACGGCCATCGAGAGGACGAGGAAGAGGATGATGCGCCTTTCCATGATGACTCTTCCTCAGCGGACTGGGTCGTAGCCCCCTGGGTGGAACGGATGGCACTTGAGCAGGCGCCACGTCGCCAGGACGAGGCCCCACGCCAAACCATGGCACGCCAATGACTCACGCGCGTAAGTCGAGCAGGTGGGCAGGAATCGGCAGCAGGGTGGACCGAGCGGCGAGAGCCATCGCTGATAGAGGGCGATCAAAGCCATGACGATTCGGGTCATTGAGTGTTCCCAAGGGCCAGCAGCTTCGCCCGCGCCAAGAGCGCCTGCCAACTTTCGCGCAGGGTCTGGCCGGGCTCGGTCACGGATTCCCGTTTCGGCACGATCAGCAGGTCCAGGCCGGCCGCCAGCCGGGGCAGGCTCAGGCGGGCCAGCTCCCGGAACCGTCGCTTGGAGCGGTTGCGCCACACCGCACCGCCCAGTTTCTTCCCCACCACCACTCCGACGCGTGTGTGATCCAACGCGTTCCGGCGGTAGAGCAAGGTGAACAGAGGGCACGACACCCGCCTGCCTTCCTTGAAGACCAACCGGATCGCGGCGCTGTTGCGAAGGAGATGCTGGGAGCGGGTGGAGCGGGGCGAAACCACCGATCGCCGAGTCAGACGGTCAGCTTGTGCCGGCCCTTGGCCCTACGGCGCGCCAGCACTTTGCGGCCGCCTTTGGTTTTCATCCTTTCGAGAAACCCGTGCGTGCGTTTCCCTGCCAAATTCGAAGGCTGCCGCATCGTGGCGGACATGCGAGACCTCCATGCTCTTCAATCTTTCAGACGACGCTGCATTATAAGAGTCGTGCCTATTGGTGTCAATCGCGTGGCCGAGCTAGTCGGGAGCCAGTTCCCGGATCGCCTGCAGCAATTCCACCGGGTCAATCGGCTTCTGAAACGTGCGCTTGGCTCCCAGGATTCTTGACACGTCGAAGAAGAACTCGCGCCGCTCCTCCCGATCCGAACCGGAGATGGCGATGATCTTCGCCTGGGGAAAGTCCCGTTTCAATTCATTGATGACCTCCATGCCGTCTTTCACCGGCATCATGATGTCCGTGATGATCAGGTCCGTGGGGTTTTTTCGGTAAAGGGCGATCCCTGCGACCCCATCCCGGGCCATGATCACCTCGTGGCCCGCCCCTTTGAGAATCTGCCCGAAGAGGTCCAAGGTCTGCACGTCATCATCAATGAACAGAATCCTGGCCATTCTTCCGTCCGCGCTACGGCAGTCAGGCCCCCTCATCCGGCGCGCCGCCGGATCGGGCCAGGTCGTCAATCTTGATCGTGTCGGGATTCAGCTTGCCAGCAGCCTTTGTCATGCGCTCGAAGGTCTCATCGAATGAGAGCGGCTCGGCCTCCTTGGGTCGGAAGCGAATCGGATTGATCCGCGCGACGACGAAGCTCTTGAGGTACGGGCTGGTGAGGCCACGGGCCTTCAATGCCTCAACCTTCTGGACGACCAGATCGTCCAGCGCCAGCAGGGTTTGGGCCCGCGCCTGGCGGGCCTCCAGCGCAGCGCGCAAGGAGCCCTTGATGAACTGATCCACGCGCTTGAGCACCGGATGGTAGGCGCCGCCGCTGAACCGCGGCCGCGCCTCGTAGCAGAGGCCCAGCGTGATGAGGGCCGGCTCCTCGAACTCCAGCGCATAGGTTTCTTCGCTTGCGCCATTCAGCCTCGCCAGCTCCTTGTACATGCGGATGACCTCCAGCGCCTTCTCTCGCAAATTGTGCGCCTTCTCAGTGTTCAGCGCAAGAATCTGATAGGCCACGGCGGCCTCCGGCACCACGATCGCCGTGATGCTCTTCGCGCCCAGGGTCCGCATGGCCGAGAGGCGATGGTGGCCGTTCGGCGTCCAAAAACTGGCCGTGCCTTCCTGCGGCGCACGCACAGCGATGATCGGATCGAGGAAGCGCCCGAGCTTGCCGATCACGGCCTCGAGCTTGCGAACGTGCGCCTCCGAGAGGTTGCGTTGGTAGGGGGTGGGCGCCACCTTCTCAATCGGGAGCGCGGCCATGAGGAGCCAGTGTCCGCCGAAAGGCTCACGGTACACGGCGAGCACCTTCCCGCCCTCGTCCTCGATCACGCGATGGAGTGCGGCGACCTCTCCCGGTGGCGCCGCCGCCAGCAGTTCCGCAGCCGCCAGCCCAGTCGACACCCCAGCCGGCTTCCGCCGCTTGCGCGTAGTCCCCGCCGCCCGCGGCTTCCTAGGTTTCTTCTCCGCCATAGGGAACACTTATACTAGAGGAGCCCGTCGCAAAAGAAAAGCTGACGACTCTGCCGTGCTTGCTATCGGCCCCCTGCTTTCTGTAGCCTACTCTCTGCTTTGCTAGTCCCGGCCTGGAGAGCCCTCCCGTGAAGCATCTCGCGTGCGCCATCTCAGCGTTCGCTACGCTCATGGCCGTGTTTGTCGTGATGGCTGCATGCATGCTCATGCAGCCCCGCACGCCGCCCGGTGGCGCACCGGGCGCGGTCCAGATCGGTAAGGACGGTGCACCGATGGCGCTGGTGCCCGCCGGCGAGTTCACAATGGGCGCCGACAGCCTGGATAACCCCCGGCACCCGGTCTATCTCGATGCGTTCTATATGGACAAGTACGAAGTGACCACCTCGCGCTATGCAGGATTCGTGAAGGCGACCGGGCGGGACCTGCCGTCTAAATGGCGCGAAGTGCGCCTAGTGAGCCATGGGGAGCGGCCCGTGATCGGCGTGCTCTGGGAGGATGCCGACGCCTACTGCCGGTGGGCCGGCAAGCGCCTGCCGACCGAAGCCGAATGGGAAAAGGCCGCCCGGGGCACGGACGGCCGAGAATACCCCTGGGGCAAGGAGGCGCCGACGTCCCGGCACGCAAACTTCAACAAGTGCTGCGACTGGAAAGGCTATGACCTGCTTGCCACCGTCGGGAGTCTGGAGGCTGGCCGGAGTCCCTATGGGATCTACGACCTGGCGGGAAACGTCTCGGAGTGGGTAGCGGACTG
>VBOF01000221.1 GCA_005877855.1 Nitrospirota bacterium
GGATGACGGCCGTGATGCCCGCCTGGGCGGCGGCGTCGATGCCGTCGCGGAACGGGAAGAAGGCGTCCGAGGCCATGACGCAGCCTTTCAGCGTTGAGCCTGCCTTCAGGGTCGCCAGCTTCACCGAGTCCACGCGGCTCATCTGCCCCGCGCCGATCCCGACCGTCCGGTCGCGGCGGGCGAACACGATGGCGTTGGATTTGACGTGCTTGCAGACCTTCCAGGCGAAGGCGAACGCGGCGTATTCCTCGTCGGTGGGCGCCCGCTTCGAGGCCACTTTCAGCGTCCGCACATCCAAGATCGCGCCGAGGTCCCGGTCTTGCAGGATCAGCCCGCCGACGATCTTCTTGAGATCCAGCAGGTCCGGTCCCGTGCGCACGTCGGTGCGGAGCTCGCCCACCGCCAGCAGGCGCAGGTCCTTCTTGCGCCTCAGTTCGGCCAGGGCGTCCTCGTCGAAGCCCGGCGCCACGACCACTTCCACAAACGTGGCGGTGATCTCCTTGGCGGTGGCGAGGTCCACGCGCGCATTGAACGCGATGACGCCACCGAAGGCGGAGAGGGGATCGGCCTCGCGCGCCACGACATAGGCGTCGCGCAGCGTGGGCCTGACGGACACCCCGCAGGGGTTGTTGTGCTTGACGATGACCGCCACACTCTCACGAAATTCCTTCACCAACTCCAGCGCGGCATTGGCGTCGAGGAGGTTGTTGTACGATATCTCCTTGCCGTGGAGTTGCCGCGCCTTCGCCACGCCCGGCTCGCTGCTCCCGAAATCGCGGTAGAAGGCGCCCTGCTGGTGCGGGTTCTCGCCATAGCGAAGGCTCTGCACCTTCTCGAACTGCAGGGTCAGCAGGGACGGAAACCGCACCGGACCGGTCGCGCCCTGTTGCTCGAGATAGCCGGCGATCATGCCGTCGTACCGGGAGGTGTGGTGAAAGACCTTGCGGGCAAGCTCCCGGCGCATCGCCGGCGACACTCCGCCGGCGCGCAACGCCTCCAGCACAGGCCCGTAATCCGCCGGGTCCATCACGACTGTCACATCCGCGTGATTCTTGGCGGCCGAACGCAGCATGGACGGCCCGCCGATGTCGATGGCCTCGATCGCCTCGTCGAACGTGCCGCCCGCCTTGTTGATCGTCGCCTCGAAGGGATACAGGTTGACCACAACCACGTCGATCGGCCCGATCCCGTGACGCTCCATCTCGGCGACATGCCGGGGATCGTGGCGGCGGCCCAGCAGCCCCCCGTGGATCTTGGGATGGAGTGTCTTGACCCGCCCGTCCAGAATCTCCGGCGAGCCGGTGTAGGCGGCCACGTCGGTGACCGCGATCCCGGCCTCCCGGAGCGTCTTGGCGGTCCCGCCAGTCGAGAGAATCTCGTACCCCAGTTCCGTCAATCCCTTGGCGAATTCGATGATCCCGGACTTGTCCGACACGCTGACCAGCGCCCGCTTCACGCTCGTTTCTCCTTGTTGAACAGCTTGACGACTGTGTCACCCTGAACGAAGTGAAGGGTCTCTACCGTCGACCTCTTTAGATTCTTCGCTCCGCTCAGAATGACATCACTGTGTGAATGAGATTAGCAGGATTGGCGTATGGAACGCTAGATCTTGCCTGCGTCCCGCAGCGAGTCACGGAAGACGCGGTAGAACTGGTCGTTCTCCGTCACGGCCTGGCGGGCGATCCCCTTGATCTTGGGCAGTTCCCGTTCCGCGACCACGAAGTTGACACTCTTGAGGAAGGCCAGCATGTTGTCGAAGGTGCGGAACTCCCTCCCAATCAGCCCCACGCACATGTGCCGCCTCAGCGGCATCGTCATCGGCTGGACGGTCAGGAGCACCCGATTCCTCTCCGCCGATCCCCCGTATTCTTCGTGGATGATCAGCACTTCATAACGGTTCGCCCGAATCCGCTGGATGGCGTCCTCCGGCGTGAGGGCAATGTGGACGGTGTAGCCCAGTTCGTCGAGGGCGGCCTTCACCGTCGCCCGCTGGGGCGCCGAATCGATGCAGACCAAGCCCAGCTTGCGGTCCTCCACGAACTCATCTTCCTCCGGAGAGGAGGCCAACCCCTCATCCTTAATGGCAGAGGAATCGAACTCCTCCATGGGCTCCTCGGGCTCCGGCGGCGGAGGCGGGGCGGCGGACGGCGGGGCGAACCAAGACCGCAGCACACCGCTGGCCCCGCGGGCCCGTGCTTGGTCGGTCTTGGTGCTCACCCGGAACTTGGTCTGGCACCGGGGGCAGGTGACCCTGAAGTCGGCGTTTTTCGGAATCTTCCCGTCCTGGATTGCCAGCTTGGTGGAACAGAACGTGCAGATGATGTCCATCGGCCTACTTCTTCTTCACCGTCCTGGCATAACCAGAGTCCAAGGTCAGGCCTTGAATGTCGGTCGTCTTCTCGCCGCGGGACTGCTTGATCTTGTCGATGCCGCGCTGCACGATCGCCTTTCGGCTGGCGTACAGCTCGGCGGTCTCCTGCGTGATCAATCCCTGCGAATAGACTTTGACGATCGCCTGATCGAAGGTCTGCATGCCGAAGGGAACGCTGGCTTCCTGGATCTCGTAGAAGGTCTTCCCCTCGCTCTCGCCCGTCAGGATGGATTCGCGGGTCCTGATATTGTTGCCGAGGATGTCATGGACGGCGATACGGCCCCCGCCCACCTTGGGCAGCAAGCGCTGGCCGACGATCCAGCGGACCGTGTCCGCGAGGCGCTGGCGGATCTGTTTTTCCTCTTCCTGGTCGAACATCCCGAGGATGCGGTGGACGGTCTGGCCCGCATCCACCGTGTGCACCGTGCTCAGCACGAGGTGGCCGGTCTCGGACGCCTTCAGAGCCAGCTCGACCGTCTCGCGGTCGCGCATCTCGCCCACGAGGATGACATTCGGCGCCTGACGGACCGCGGCGCGAAGGCCGTTGGCGAAGGTGTCGAAGTCGGTGCCCAGTTCTCGCTGGTTGAAAGTCGCCTTGACGTTGGGATGGACGAACTCGACGGGGTCCTCCAGGGTGATGATATGGATGGGCCGAGTCTCGTTGAACTCCCGCAGCAGCGCAGCCAGCGAAGTGGTTTTCCCGACGCCGGTGGGGCCGGACACCAGGACCAGGCCGTTCTTCTCCTTGGTCATCTTCCGGAATGGTTCAGGCAGCTTGAGATCGTCGATGGATGGAATCAGTGTCTCCAGCTTCCGCATGACGATCGAATAGTTCCCCCGCTGGGAGAAGACGTTGATGCGGAACCGGGCCTTCCCGGTCAGGAAGTACGATGTATCGCAGGACCCCTGCTGCAGGACCATCTGGATCAGCCGGCGGTCGTTGTGCATGAGATTGAGCGCGAGGGTCTCGGTCTGAAAGGGGGTCAGGTTCGCGCGTGTCCATCTGGGCTTTTCTCATGACACCCTCCTGCGCCGGCCCTCACCCGGCCCACACATCCGGCTCGGCTTTCAGGAACGGCCGGAACTTCGCCTTATCGGTACAATTCGAGTAGGCTTCTTCCGGGCCGACCCACTTCTTCTGGAGCACCTCCATGATCGCATCGTCGAGGGTCTGCATCCCGAATTGTTTGCCCACCTGGATGGCCGAGGGGAGCTGGAAGGTCTTGCTCTCCCGGATCAGGTTGGAAACGGCCGGCGTGACCACCATGATCTCCAGAGCCGCGCACCGTCCCTTCCGGTCAATGCGTTTGAGGAGGGTCTGCGCCACGACCAACTTGAGGCTCGTGGACAAGCTGGTGCGGCTCTGGGCCTGCTCCTCATGCGGGAACACCTCGATGACCCGGTCCACGGTTTTGGCGGCGTTGGTCGTGTGCAATGTGGCTAAGACCAGGTGGCCAGTCTCGGCCGCTTCGAGCGCCAGCCGGATCGTCTCGAGGTCCCGCATCTCGCCGACGAGGATGATGTCAGGGTCTTCGCGGAGCGCGCCCCGCAAGGCCGCGGCAAAGGACTTGGTGTGCATCCCCACCTCGCGGTGGTTCACGAGACAACTCTGGCTCTGGTGCACGAACTCGATCGGGTCCTCGATGGTGATGATGTGGTCTTTGCGGTGCTTGTTGGAAAAGTCGACCATCGCGGCCAGCGTCGTGGACTTGCCGCTGCCCGTCGGCCCGGTGATGAGGACCAGGCCTTTGTTCAGCATGGCTGCTCTGGTCAGGATGGGAGGGAGCCCGAGATCTTGGGCCGTGCTTACCTTGGTAGGGATCTGCCGGAACACCGCCCCGCACCCGTACTTCTGGTTGAAGAAATTGCACCGAAAACGTGCGACGCCAGGAATCTCATACCCGAAATCCACGTCGCCGGTCTCTTCGAACTGTTTGATCTTGACCTCGGGGGCGATCTCATACAGCATGGTCTTCAACTCGCCGTCCTCCAACACCTTGTACTTGATCCTCTCCATATCCCCGTGAAGACGGAGAATCGGCTGCTGTCCGGAGGTCAAGTGGAGGTCCGATGCCCCCTGGTCGAACATCAGTTTAAAGAATGCGTCAATCTTCGCCATGCCCTCGTCCTCTCCAGCTCATCCCGACGCGTGCGCCACGAGGCTCCACACACGCGGCAAACGTAGCATAACCCCCAGTGTGAATCAACCGCCGGGCTGCATTGACAAAGGCCAAATAGGGGCCTACGCTTCCCCTATGTTCGACCTGTTTGACTTTTCCACGCCCATCTCGTGCGAGTTTTGCACGCTCCCCATCCCGATCAAACCGGACTCCAGGGTTCACAGGGTCCAGCTTGCCGAAGGACCGGCCATCTTCCCGATCTGTCCGACCTGCGGCCGGCTCCAGCGGCCCAGGCTCGTCAAGGACGGCAAGCTCTACTTGGTCAACCTCAGCGACGAGCAGATGGCCACGCTCCAGTCCTTGTTCAACATGAATCTCTAGGCGGTCCACCTCCGCTTTTTACCTTTTCCCTCCCTCCCGTGTCTCATTGACAAGGACAACGGACCGGCATACCCTTCACTCGCAGCGGGGGCGGCATGGACCAGGAACTAGTTCAGTACCTCGAAGAGAAGTTTCAGACGCAGGAACAGCGATTCCAAAGCCTTCTGGATCAGTCCCTTGGAGGCATAGCGGCACGCTTTGAAGGTGTAAATGCACGGTTTGATGGTGTAAATGCGCGCTTTGATCGGGTCGAGCAACGGCTTGATGCTCACGATGATCGGATTGAGGAGGTCAAACGCCACACTGGCGTGCTGGTCGAGGGCCTCCGCCACGAGATCCAGCAAGTGGCTGAAGGGCTTGTCATGCATATCGAGATTCGACACAGGGAGGATCGAGAATATTTCGACCGCAAGTTCGAGGACATGTCCTCCCTCTTCCGCAGTTCCCACGATCACCTGCAGCAGCAACATGACCAGCTCCGCCAATCACAGGATCAGATCCACCAGCGCGTGGAGAACCTGGAACGGAACCAGAACTAGCCAAGATTCCCTCGCCCCGCGTGCGGGGAGAGGGCTGGGTGAGGGAGCGTCCTGTCATTGCGAGTGCCTTCTGTCATTGCGAGCGTAGCGAAGCAATCTGGCTGGTGTCGATCCGATGTAGGGGCGTATCGCGATACGCCCTCCCCCAATCCGGGGATCGATCTTCGTAGGGGCGCCGCATGCTGCGCCCGTCTAAATCCTGGCGCGAAGAAATCACCTCCACGGTTCAAGGCATCGTGAATCATCGTTCTTCGGGTTGTTCACTCGTAGGCTGATCGAATAAACAGTCATCAAGTCGGACGGATATGGACGCAGCAACGGCTTCACGCCGTCTGCCACCTGTTGTTCAGGATCGAGCCACTGCTCGTAGTCCTTCGGGGCGAGAATCATCGGCATCCGATTGTGGATCGGCGCAAGCATGTCGTTCGGCTCGGTCGTCAGCAGCGTACAGGACTCGTGACCTGTCCGTCCTGTCCTTCCCAATGGTCCCACAGTCCGGCGATGGCGAACGGCTCCCCGTCCTTCAGGTGGATATAGACCGGCTGCTTGTGCCCTCCGTTTTGGTCGTGGGTCAGTTTGACTTAGCGTCGATCGAGTGGAGTCCTCCCTTTTTCAAACCATTCTGGCGGATGCCCATTCTTCCATTTGTCATCACCTTCACCCTGTATGCGATACCACCATTCTCCTTTGTCCTGCTTTAATTCATATCTTACCTGAGAGGTCAGTCCATATCATTGCCATGATTGCCTCCGTACATAATCGGCGACTCCGGCTTGCATCGCTGGCGTCAGTCTATCCTTCAGCACTCCCGCCCCTTCTGCCGCTTCCGCCAGCACCGGGGCGGGAGGGATCACGATCGGCCCACAGCCCGCGTCGTGTGGCCCTGGCCTCTGCCTCTAATTTTCCCAGGCTCTCATCCTTAGAGTATTGCCGATACCACCACGCGAGGCCGGCCGCGCCCAACTCGCGGTTCAGGACTCGGCTGTCCGGGAGGATCACGTCAGCTACAGTACGGCCATATCCGTCCCGGTCCGTAACATGGACTGTGACGGTCTTCCCAAACACCATCTCGGACGTGAACTGCTTGAAGCCGGATCTTCTCGGCCCGCCCATTATGCAGCACCTTGATCGTATCGCCGTCCGAGACACCAACCACGCGGCCGGAGAAGTCGGCGAAGGCAGGGGAGACGAACAGAAGAACGATGACGAAGACGAAAAAGAATACCCCCTTCACTTCTTGGGCTTCCACTCACGGGCTAGGCGTTGTGCCTCCTCAATTTGCGCAGATGACATTTTGGGGGCAAGCCGGTCACGGGCCTCAGCGGCTTGCTTGACACCTTGTGCTGCGGCGAGGTTGAACCACATGTGCGCTTGCACATAATCCTGTGGGACTCCTTGGCTCTTGTCGTACATGACCCCCAGGATATTTTGGGCCTGTGCGGCTCCCTTTTCGGCCAAAGGCTTGAATTCTCGAAACGCAGTGACGTAGTCCCCGCGTTGATAGGCCGCCATCCCTGCGTCAAAATCAGCGATGGCAGGAGTCACGAACCAGGCGAGGAAGACCAAGACCAGCACAAGGCTTTTCATTCTACTTCCCTCTCGGCAGGATGCCCTTCCGCTTATCACCACGCGCTCGTTCAACCGCCTGGATACACTCTGCCAAACACACCACCGCATCGCCATCCGTCCGCGACCAGATCACCAACGAAGCGAGAACCTTCCCCCCAGGCTTATCGTACATCTTATGCCCCCGCAGCACCGTGCCAGTAGGAGCCATCCACGGACGGCCCACCTTTCTTAGAATCCGCACGACACATCACCCCCTTTCAACATCTGACCTGCCCTCGGTTGTTGTACCACCCCAGACAAGTTGGCCCAGGCTAGGCTGCTCTTCGGGACGTGTCAAGCGCGGTGTATAGTCCACGGCATCAAAGATCCGCGCGATGGCTTGGAGGGTCGTGGGCTGGAGAGGCATACAAAAAGGAGCCGCCGGTTTTATGAACCGGCGGCTCCTCGCAGTAGGCGCAAGAGCTTACTGGACCTCGATCGTGATCTGGCGGGGCTTGGCCTCCTCGCGTTTGGGGAACTCGATGGACAACACCCCATGCTTGAAGGACGCCGCCGCTTTCTCCGCATTCACATTGGATGGGAGCGTGAGCGAGCGGGTGAAGTTCCCTGTGGTCATTGTCATTTCGCGCACGAAGTACGTCCGGTCGGATTCCGGCGTTTCTCCCTGGCGGGAACCCTCCACCGTCAACACGCCGTCTTCAACCGTGATTTTCACATCCTTGGAATCCCAGCCTGGCAGGGCCATCTCGAGGCAGAACCGATCGCCGTCCTCCCACGCGTTGCAATACGGCGACCACACCGTAGCCTTGCGACCCAGCGCCCGGAACGTCTCGTCAAACAGGCGATCGATCTGGACATCAAAGGGGTTGTAAGTCGTGAGTGTCATAGTGCCCTCCTTACCTCTCGTTACTTGAATACATGTGTGAATGTTCTCTCCCCCGGAGTTTCACCTTGTCACTGTGTTCTGTAGGTAACACCGACAAGGCGGCTGTCAAGGGAGGAGGGCGGGGATGAGTTGCCTCTGTTTGGTGCCGAAGCGGGAACACTTTGATGAAAAATATAAAACCGAACCAAATCATCACCTTACAAAATAAACTATAAAAATAAATTGCTACGAGACAAAAGCGACTTATTTATATAGTAAGGTATGAAAGTGACGTAGTGAGCCACGCTGACTTTCCCATCTCTCGCGCTTCCTGATCTTCTCTTGCGCCTGTGATTTCCCGGTCTCCGCCGCTTTTACGCCGAAGGTTCCCTGTCATTCGTCGCCTTCAACTGAAGGAGCTCCAGATGCTGTACTCTGCCTTGGTGTTTTTACTGGTTGGACTGATCGCAGTAGCCCTGGGATTGGCGGGAGTCGCCGTCATCCCTACACAGGTCTCCTGGGCCGTCTTTCTGATCGGAGTCGCGTTGCTGGTGACCCAACTGGTCACGGGACGCAGAACCCGAGTCGCTTATATCCTTTAACAGGGAATGCTGTGAGAAGGGGACAGGCTGTTTTTTTAAGGAGGGCGTCATGAACACGGAGCAATTCAAACAGAGTTGGGGTCAACTCGAGGGACATCTTACGAAGCACTGGGGAAAACTCACGGATGACGATCTCCTGCAGATTGAAGGCGATCTGGACAAGTTCGACGGCGCCATTGAAAAGCGTTACGGCGAGATGAAGGGAGAGGTCAGCAAGTGGGCGGATCTGTGGTATGCAAGGTGGAGCGGGTCGTATGTCGAGTATTACGAAAAATGGAAACCAGCGGTTGGTTCTAGATTCTAAGTCGGTGAGGCGAAAGGAGTCTACAATGCCGTTTAACAATGATAGGCCATGGTCGTTCGATCGACAAGCCATCGAATCCTTCCAGGCAGGCCAAACGGGCGTGTATGCCATCTACAATGCCCGGACATGGATTTATATCGGGCGCGGGGATATTCGACAGCGTTTACTCGATCATCTGAACGGCGACATCCCTTCCCTTAACGCAAACTCACCGACTCACTTTCGAGCTGAAGTCACCGACGATTCCATTAAACGCGAGCAGCAACTACTTCGAGAATATATGCCGGCCTGTAATCCCAGGATAGGCTAAGGGGGACTGAACGATGGGTGCACCTGTCAAAGTGAATACTGCGGTTGGCTCCATAGACCCTCTGTTCGTTACCATCTTCCGTGACAATTCATAAGGGCTTCGATATACTTGCGGACGGTTTGTGAGAAGGCCAGGCTACCCACGCTAATTCCGGAAGAACCGCAAAATAGAGCGAAGATTTCTACCCTCAGTACCAAAGGAGGAGGAATCACCATGAGAATTCAACCGTTACAGGATTGGGTACTGATCGACCCGTCGGAGGCCAAGGAAAAGACCGCCGGGGGGGTGTTCATCCCCGACACGGCCAAGGAGAAACCTGTAGAAGGAAAGGTCCTGGCCGTGGGGAAGGGGCGCTGGGAAACACCGGAAAAGAAGTGGGGAAGTAAACCCAAAGGGAAAGAGGAAAAGGTCTTCAAGCCTACGGTCCTCAAACCGGGCGATCAGGTCCTGTACGAGAAAAACGGAACGACCCCAGTCGATCTGGACGGTAAGGAACTCGTTCTCGTCCGCGAGTCCGACGTCCTGGGCTGGAACAACTAAAGCAGGGTCAGGTCTTGCAATGCCACATGGCCGAGAAAAAAGAAAGACAATAATTGGGGTCAGAGGTGACAGTCCCCGTGCCGTCACCGCAATTGACTTCCCTCAAGGGCGTGGCTAGAATGGCGTGGCGCTCAAGGAAGACGCCTCAACGATAAGGAAGCCTGCGTGGCGTCCCAGTTCGTCCACCTTCACGTCCACACCCAATATAGTCTGCTCGACGGGGCCAATCAGATCGACGCCCTGGTGCAGGAAGCGAAGAATTTCGGCATGCCTGCCCTGGCCGTCACGGACCACGGCAACCTCTTCGGGGCCATCGAGTTTTACCAGAAGGCCACCACCGCCGGCATCAAGCCGATCATCGGCTGCGAGGCCTACCTCGCCCCGAAGAGCCGGTTCGATCGGGAAGGGCAGTTCGCCCACAACGAGTACTACCATCTGATCCTGTTGGCTGCGAACCGGACCGGCTACCAAAACCTCCTCACGCTCGCCAGCAAG
>VBOF01000222.1 GCA_005877855.1 Nitrospirota bacterium
AGCGCCACGGCCTGGATAAGGTGGTAGAAGGCATTGTGGGTGAGGAAAATCGGATCGAGCGCGATCCCGCTGTGTTGTACCCAGGAAGCGACAAGGATCAACGCAAGCCCTACCAGACCAAACAACACAAGCCGTGCGCGCGTCTTTAAATACAAGTCCAAAAACACAAGTAGCAGAAAAAAAACCGCTGGCAGATAATTGACTATCACGACGAAGAAATCCTGGGTGACGAACAGCACGACAACGCAATAGCCGACAAACCCCGCAGCAGCCACAATCGTAATCCAGCGAGCGATTGTCGTCGAGAAATGTATCTTCGCACCAATCGCCCACGTTGCCAGAGCGGTCATACCAATAGCCAGTAGGGTTGTAGGCCACAGGACAGCGTATCCCGCCGTTGCCTCGTTCAGAAAAAAGCCATGGACCGTCCCACCGGCGAGCGCGCCCACGCCGACCGACATGAAAAACAACATGAACCAGGTTTTGAGCTGCCGCTGCAAGCTACCTTGGCGATGTAGCAGATAGCTGAACAGGGCACATTCGATGGCTAAACCGTAGTCGGTGAACGTGACGTCAGGTTCGGTAATCATCGGCCCCGATCACGTACCTTGCGCGATCTCTGACGAGGAGGGAGAGCCCATCCGGGTGTGAAATAGACCCAAGACGAAAAGATACGCGGCCAGGACCCAATGAAAGAAAATCGGGATCGTTCCCCCAAACCACCTCCGCTCAGGATACAGCGCCATGCTGACTAAATATCGCAGGACCATGGCCGCAAAGTACACATAGCTGAACCACAGAAGAAAACGGCCCATCCCACTTCTGGGGATAACAAAAAAGCCGGTGCCCCGCGAAAAGTCTGTTCCTACTTTGAATTGCAGAACTACATCGAAAAAGGCAACGAGGACTTGCCCCAGCACTCTCAGAAAAAACAGAAAGGCAAGGAACCACAAGGTGATCGTATAGGCTTTCAGTGCTCGCCACCGCTCAGGCTCGTCAGCCATGGTAAGGCTCTAATCAAAGGAGGGAAAAGGCTGCTCTCTTCCTCGATGTTGCCTCTCAGGACCGGTCACTTTCCGTCTCGGCCTTGCGCAACCATCGGTAAGTCCGGCCTAGCAGTCGGGCGGCGGCCGTCTTGTTGCCCGCATGCTCTTTGAGAGACCGTTGAATGAGGGCCCATTCGATACGTTTCAGCAAGCCCGTGAGCCCTTTCCCGTTTTTCAGAGCCTCAACGATCAGCGGCCATTCGATTCGGTCTACAAGATCGTCGAGCCCTTGGGCGGAGATAGCTTCGGGCGCCTCGCGGATGGATGGCAGCAGGAGGTCCGGCCCGATCACGGTGGTCTTCGGCCCAGCGAGGGCGACGGCACGCTCAATGACGTTCTCCAGCTCGCGGACGTTGCCGGGCCAGCGATAGCGGACCAACACCTCGAGGGCTTCGCCGGTCAACCCCTTGACGGCTTTCTTCTGCGCTGTGGCATGCCGGTCAAGCAGATACTGGGCGATCAGCGGGATGTCTTCGACCCGTTCACGGAGCGGCGGGATATGGAGGGGAAAGACATTGAGCCGGTAGAACAGGTCCTGGCGGAACTTCCGCTCGACGACGAGCGCTTGCAGATCCTGGTTGGTGGCGCCGATGATCCGGACGTCCACCTTGATGTCCTCGTGCCCACCCACCCGCTGGAACTCCCGTTCCTGCAGGACCCGCAAGAGCTTCACCTGCATGGCCGGCGAGATCTCGCCGATCTCATCCAGGAAGAGCGTGCCGCCGTCGGCCTGCTCGAACTTTCCCTTCTTCTGCGTCGCGGCCCCGGTAAAGGCGCCCCGCTCGTGCCCGAAGATCTCCGATTCTAATAAGTTTTCAGCCAGCGCGCCGCAATTGATCGCGAGGAACCGTCCGGCCCGCCGCGGACTGAGCTGGTGGATCAGCCGCGCCGTCTGTTCCTTGCCGGTCCCGGTCTCCCCGGTGAGAATCGCGGTGACGTCGGATTGCGCAACGCTCCGTACGAGACCAAACAGCTCCTGCATGGGACGGCTCCTCCCGACCAGCCCGCCCGTTTCCGTCGCCCCGTACAGCTCCTCTCGAAGATGCTTGTTCTCCTCACGCAGCTCGCGGTTGCGGATGATGATCCCGAGCGCCCGTCGCTGCGTGGCCTGCAATCCCACCAGGTGTTCGAACAGCAGGCGCGAGATCACGCCCTTGGTGGCCCGGTCCGTCACGCTGCCCGCTGGCCTCCCCACCGCCTCGGGCGCGGAACGCTCCCGCCACTGGAACCGATACCGCGTGTACGGAGCGTCGTAGATTGCCCCTTCATGCAAGACATACTCCAACGAACCGGTGCACAACACGCCCGGCTGTTCGATCCGGAGAGCCTGGAGGTGTTCGCTCGAGCGGCTTGCTGGACGATCAGCGGCGTAGGCTTGTCCCTCTTCCCAGCCGGCGGCCGGTTCAACTTCCATCTCGAACGGCCGGGCCGTCGCCACTGTTCTGCCGGTCTTTCCCTCCTTGATCAGCCAAGCGGTCGGGGCGCTCCTGGGCCCTTCAGGCTTCAGCACGTAAGCCTTGCCGAACTCGGCGACTACGGTCGCCAGGCGCAGTTGCGAGTACTGCTCCTCGCAGGAAGCGGATTCCACGAACGGATAGAGCTGGGAAAACCCTTCGATGTTCCCCTTGACCAGCAGGCTGTTCCCGATCTGTGGATCGACCGGGGGCAGAAACCGGGCCAGCACGTACAGGGTGTGCGCCTCGTCCGGGCGGGCGAAGGCCTGCATGCGGAGGTAATTGCTGTAAGCTGATGCCCAGAGCCCGGAACAGCGGACGGCCGTGTCCACATCATCAAGGTACCGCGCGATGGTCTCCATAAGCGTCGGCTCCCGCTTGTCGGACGAGGCGAAGTAGGCCAGGGCCGCCCGGTAGGTCACATCTTTGCACCCGCTCGCCTCCTCGCTGTGGTGGATGAGCTCGCGGAGCACCACGTGCGGGACCCAGTTGTTCGGATCGATGAGGAAGGCCTTCGGATCACGGATGTGGTCGAACCCCTCCACTATCCCCATGACCCGGTGGTAATCGATGCGGTCACCAATCCCCGGCAGGCTGTCCAGGTGGCGGATCACCATCCCGGTCAAAAAGCACGTGACCCACGGGTCGACGACCGGCGCGTCAGTCCTTGTCGAGGGCATAGTCCTTGATCTTGTTGAGCAGCGTCTTGTAGCTGACCTGCAGGATCTCGGCCGCCTTGGTCTTGTTGCCGCCGGTCTCGCGCAGGACCTTCTCGATCATCTTGGCCTCCACGGCCCGGGAGGCCGCGCTGCTGGCTTCCTGGAGGCTCCCGACGGCCGGCAAGCCTTCCTCGGCCGGCCCCGCCGGCGCGCGCAAGCCGATGTGCTCGGGAAGGATCTCGCGGCCATCGCAGAGAATGACGGCCCGCTCGATGCAATTCTGCAGCTCGCGGATGTTCCCGGTCCATGGATGATGCATCATGATCTCCTTCGCTTCCGAAGAGACCGTCAGGCCCTCTCGCTTCAGCTCCCGGCTGTACATCGCGAGAAAATGCTCGACGAGCAACGGGATGTCCTCCCGGCGGTCGCGAAGCGGCGGGATGACGAGCGGGAACACGTTCAGCCGGTAATAGAGGTCCTCGCGGAAGGCATGCGTGGCCACCGCCGCCAGCAGGTCCTTGTTGGTGGCCGCCACGACGCGGACGTCCGCCTTGACCGGAGACGTGCCGCCGACCCGCATGAACCGCTCGCCCTCCAGCACGCGGAGGAGTTTGGCCTGAAGGCCCATGTCCATGTCGCCGATCTCATCGAGGAACACCGTGCCCTTGTCCGCCAGCTCGAACTTGCCCAGCTTCCGGCCGGCCGCGCCGGTGAAGGAGCCGCGCTCATGCCCGAACAGCTCGCTCTCCAACAGCTCCCGGGGGATGGCCGCGCAGTTGATGGCCACGAACGCCCCGTTCTTGCGCGGGCTGCAGTCATGGATCATCCGAGCGAAGAGCTCCTTGCCGGTGCCGCTCTCCCCGAGCAGAAGCACGGTCGTGGGGCCGACCGCGACCTTCTTCGCCTTCTCCTGCGCGTCCAGCAGGGCACGGCTCTGGCCGACCATCTTCGCGTACTTGGTCTGCGCGAGCTCTTCCTTGAGGATCAGATTCTCGGTGACGAGCTGACGGGCATCCAAGGCCTTCCCGATGATGATCAGGAGGTGGTCCGGGTCCACCGGCTTTTGCAGGAAATCGAACGCCCCGTCCTTGACGGCCTTCACGGCGGTCTCGATCGTCCCGTGTGCGGTCATGACGAGGACGGGGATCATGGGATTCTCCTCCTTGACCGCTTGCAAGACCTCCAGGCCCGACTTTCCCGGCAGCTTAAGATCGGTCAGGACGAGGTCCACTTTCTGCCGCCGAAACTCCTCGATTCCCTTCTCCCCATCGACGACCATGACGACCGCATGCCCTTCCATTTCCATGTGCCGGGCCAGCACCTGAGCCATGCGTTCGTTGTCTTCAATGAGCAGAATCGTGGCCACGTCCGTCCCTCAGGTGATCGGTAACGAAATCCGAAAGGTCGTCCCTTTGCCCTCCTGGCTCTCCACCTCGATCCGCCCGTTATGCAGCAGGACGATCTTGTGGACCAGCGCGAGCCCGAGGCCAGTCCCTTTCGGTTTCGTCGTGTAGAACGGCAGGAAGACCTTGCCGACCCGGTCTTGCGGGATGCCGGCGCCGGTGTCGCTGACCCGCAGCTCGACTTCCCGCCGACGTCCCAGCGGGGGCCGCAGGTCGGCCGACACCGTCAGGCGCCCGCCGCTCGGCATGGCCTCCACGGCATTCTGGACCAGGTTCCCCAACGCCTGCCGCATCAGCACTTCATCGATGCGGAGCTGGGGCACATCGGGAAAGCAGGTCACTTCGACCTGGGGATGCGGGAGCGGCACCTGTTCCAGCACCTGCTCGACCACCCGTTTGAGCCACGGTTCCATGTCGACCGGCTTGAGGTCGAGCTCGGTCTTTCGCGCAAAATTGAGGAACTGCGTGATCAGGTGGTCCATGTCTGCGATCACGTGGGTGATGGTCTGGATGCTCTCGTGGACCGGATTGGCGGTCGGGGTTTGCCGGGCGATCAGCTTGGCTGCGCCCAAGATGGTCCCCATCAGGTTGCGGAACTCGTGGGCGATGGCAGCGGACATCTGCCCCAACACCGTCATGCGCTCACGCATCTCCACCTGCTCCTGCAGCGCCTTGATCTCGGTGAGGTCCGTGCACACGAACGTGGTCCCGATCAGGCGGCCCACGCGATCCTTCAGCAGCGTGGTGCTCACGCCGATCCAGAACCGTCCCCCATGCGGCAGGCGCAGCTCGAACTCCTCCCGCGTGATGGCTTCCCCGGTGCTCAGGCACCGTTTCAGCAGCCCCGCGACCGTGCTGTTCGCCCCGAAGACCTCGTCGCAGGTCTTGCCGATCACGTCCTCCTGGTTGAGCCTCAGGATGCGGCCGGCGGCGTCATTGAAGGTGGTGACCACGCCCTCCGGGTTGAAGGTGATGACGCCGCTCGAGACGCTGCGGAGAATGTTCTCGTTGTAGATCTCGATTTCTCTTGCCCGTTCCTCCGCCGCCGACCGCAGGCGCTCGAGTTCATGCTCCTTGCCCCGCAGCCGCGCCACGACGTCGAGGAAGACATCGTCTTTCACAAACCCGGTCGACGGTGAGGAGTCGCGCCGCACCACCCGCGCGAACACGCTGTACAACAGCATGAGGAGAATGATGCCGCCCAGGACTTTCAGCAGGAGATCGGTCGCCGTGTGCAGACCGGCAGGGCCTGGAGCACCGGGAACCCGCTGGGGCACCATCAGATGGAACGCCAGCGTCGTGAGAAACAACACCAACAGCAGGGCGATGAAGATCGTGAACGGACGGCTTCGAGGACTTAGCGCCACGGCTTACCGCCCTCCCGCCAGGAGCTCACCGTACCAGTCCAGGATCTCCGGACCGAACAGCATCGCGACCACCGCCCCGAGAGAGAGAAAAGGGCCGAACGGAATGTAATCCGTGCGGCTGATCACACGGGCCGCGATCAGCCCCACACCGAGCACCGATCCCAGCAGTCCGCCCACGATCACCGTGAGCAGCACTTGCTGCCAGCCCAGGAACGCGCCGATCATGGCCAGCAGTTTGATGTCGCCCCCGCCCATGCCCTCTTTGCCGAAGAGGTAGGGACTGATCCAGGCCATGACATACAGCAGGCCGCCGCCTAACACAAGACCGACGAGGCTGTCCCACCAGCGCGGCAAGAGGAGCGTCCCGGCCACAAGCCCGAGCGCGATCCCGGGCAGCGTGATCCGGTCGGGCACGATCATATGATCCAGGTCGATGAAGCTGGCGACAATGAGGGCCGAGAAGAGCGCCCCGTACACGAGGCCCATAGGGATCACCCCGAAGCGCCAGACGATGAAGCCATAGCCGGCGGCGTTGAGGGCCTCTACGAGAGGGTAGCGCCAGCCGATGCGGGCCCGGCAACTCCGGCACCGGCCGCGCAGCCAGAGGTAGCTGAAGATCGGAATGTTGTCGTACCAGGCGATAGCCGTCTTGCACTGCGGGCATCGGGACCCCGGCCGAACGATGGATTCTCGACTGGGCAGGCGATGGATGCAGACATTCAAGAAGCTGCCGATGACGGCGCCGACGAGCACCGCGACCATCACAGACCACTGTGGACTCATCCTGCCTCCGCCGAGAGCCTCCCGGACCAGGCGCGTCCGCGCGCCCATTGTACGTGAACTCCCTGAAGGGGACAAGGCCACGGACCGGTCTTTGACGCCTTTGCTATTTACAGCAATTACTTGGTTATGTGATACTAATGGTCTTACAGGTAGGGCGGATGATTAGACGTCTTTAGCATAAGGAGTTATGCGATCATGGAACGGAAGAGGAGAAACGGCGTCACGTCCTTGACGGACCGCGAGCAGGAAATCCTCCAGTTGATCTGGAATGGCCTCAAGAACCGGGAGATCGGGACACGCCTCAAGATCAGCGTGAAGACCGTCGAAGCGCACCGCGCCAACATGATGAAGAAGCTCCGGGTGTCGAACGCCGCCCAACTTCTGAAAGCCGCCATCGAGGAAGGATTCATCCGGGTCCGGCGGGGCTGACGGGAGCAGTGCCGGCTCGCTGTCGCAGAACCTCGTACAGCACGACCGCCGACGCCACCGAGGCGTTGAGGCTCTGCACGTTGCCCTGTAACGGGATGCGGACCAGCCCATCGCAGTGCCGGGCGACCAGCGGCCGGATCCCTCGACCTTCCCCACCCACCACTAACGCCACCGGGCCGCGATAATCCACTTCCCAATAGCTGCGAGTCCCTTTTGCGTCGAGCCCGTAGACCCAGAAGTTCGCCGCCTTGAGCCGCTCGATAGTCTGCGCGACATTGACGACGCGGGCGACGGGCAGATGCTCGATGGCGCCCGCCGAGGCTCGGGCCACGGTCGCGGTCAGGCCG
>VBOF01000024.1 GCA_005877855.1 Nitrospirota bacterium
CCCCGCGCAGCGTGTCGGATGTGCTCGAGGCCAAGCTGCTGGAGGCCATGGCCTATCCTGTCCCGGAGACCGAGGCCCGCACGCTGTCCAAGCAAGCTCTGGAAACCCTGCTCGCGTTCGCCGAAACCAAGACCGCGCTGGCCATCGGACCGGGGATCGGCACGCATCCCGACACCCAGGCGCTCATCCATAATCTGATCGTGTCGGTGGGCAAGCCCACAGTCCTTGACGCCGATGGCATCAACGCCTTCACCGGCCACAAGGAGATGATCGCTCAGGCGCACGGCCCGCTCGTGCTGACGCCCCATCCCGGGGAAATGGCACGCCTGCTCGGCGTCACCACGGCGGACGTCCAACGGGACCGGCTCGGCGTCGCGTCTCGCGTGGCGCGCGAGCAGAACGTCTGCGTGGTCCTCAAGGGAGCGGGCACCGTCGTGGCAGGACCGGACGGCCGGCTGGCCGTCAATCCGACAGGCAATCCCGGCATGGCGACGGGAGGAACCGGAGACGTGCTGACGGGCATCATCACGGGTCTCTTGGCGCAGGGAGTAATCCCGTGGGGTGCGGCTTGCGCGGGCGTCTACGTGCACGGACTGGCGGGTGACCTGGCTGCCTCTGAGACAGGTGAGATGGGACTGATCGCAGGGGACGTCATCCGCGCGATTCCCCTCGCCATCCGGCGTATCCTGGAGGATGACGCGCCGGTTCGATGACCACCAACCCCGCACGCGTGGCAGACAAGGCCGGATCGGCGGTCGCTTGGGAGACAACTTCAGCGGCGGAGACCCACGCCCTCGGCAAGGCTTTGGGCGAGGCTTGCGTCGAACGTGAAGTCATGGCCCTCGTCGGGCCGTTGGGCGCCGGCAAGACCTGCCTCGTTCGGGGCATCGCGGAAGGTTTGGGTGTGCCGACCGAGCTCGTCACCAGCCCGACGTTCGTGCTGATTCACGAATATGCCGGGCGTCTGGCGCTGTACCATGCCGACCTCTATCGCCTGGAGGAACGGGACGCGGTGAACGGGCTGGGCTTGGAAGAATACACGGAGACGCCGGGGGTCACCGTGATTGAATGGGCCGAGAGGGCTCCTGGCGTGCTCCCGCACGACCACCTGTGGATCACCCTGGACCACCTGGGCGGGGATCGTCGGCGCGTGGCGCTCCATCCCAGAGGGGCGCGATCGGCGGAGCTGGTCGCGCGGGCTGTGGCGCGCCTCGCCGCACAGCTACGGACGGGAGGCGCATGAAGCAGCTCTGGGCGCCCTGGCGTCTGGCCTTTATCGAGCAGGTCTCCCACGGCTCCGGCTGCATCTTTTGCGAGAAGCCGGCCAACCACCAGGACGGGAAGACGTTTATTCTCTGGCGGGGCCGCCACGCCTTCGTGCTCATGAACATCTACCCGTACAACAACGGCCATCTCCTGATCGCGCCCTATCGGCACATCGGAGCCCTCGAGGACCTTCCCGAAACGGTGCTGCTGGACATGCTGCGTCTGGTGCAGCGTTCGATCAAGGCCATCCGGAAGGCCTATGCGCCAGAAGGGTTCAATGTCGGCGTGAACCAAGGGAAGGTCGCGGGGGCTGGGATCGAGCACCATGTCCACCTGCACGTCGTGCCCCGATGGGGCGCGGACACGAACTTCATGCCGCTCCTCGGGGAGACCCGCGTCCTGCCGCAGCACCTGAGAGCCTCCTACACGCGCCTGAAGGCGGCGTTCAATTCGAACGTCGTTCGGCCCAGACCTCGCCTCGTCTCACCCGCCCGCCCCGGGCGCGCCAAAGCGGGCCCTTTCCCCGGGGTCAGCCGCAGGCGCCCGCGACCTACACGCTCCTCACGGCGGAGATGATCACCGATGATCCGCCTGATCATCGTGGTCATCCTCATCGCGCTGTCGATCACGTTCTTCTTCCAGAACCGCCAGGAAGAAGCGGTCCTGCACTACTTCGGCGCGACCACGCCGCCGACGCCCATCTATAAACCGATCCTGAGCGCGTTCGGCACGGGCCTTTTGATCATGGGACTCCTCCTGTTCCCCGCCTGGATCAAGCTGCGCATGCAGCTGCGACGGACCCGCACGGCCCTCCATCTCGCGGAGGAAGAACTGGACCGGCTCCGCGCCACGCAGGGGATTCCGGTCGCTCGCCCGCCGGTGCCGGGGCGCGAGAGCGCTGAGGATGAGGATGCCACCTGACCTCACGCCGCTCATGCGGCAATACCGCCAGGTCAAGCAGCAATATCCGGACGCCATCCTCTTCTTCCGCGTCGGGGACTTCTACGAAATGTTCTACGAGGACGCGATCGCAGGTTCGCGCCTGCTCGAGATCGCGCTGACCTCGCGGGACAAGCACAAGGCCGATCAGGTGCCTTTGTGCGGCGTCCCCTATCATGCCGCCACCAGCTATATCGCCAGGCTCCTGAAGGCCGGCCGTTCGGTGGCCGTCTGCGATCAGGTCGAAGATCCGCAGACCGCCAAGGGCCTCGTGCGACGCGAGGTCGTGCGCGTGTTCACACCGGGCACGTTGATCGAGCCGGACCTCCTGGCCGCCGGCGAGCCAAACTACTTGACGGCAATCGCGCCGGGATCGTCCGGAGCGGGACTCGCCTGGCTGGATCTGTCCACAGCGGAATTCCGGGTGGTGGAACTCCGCGCCCCCTGGGCCGACGCAGCCCGCGACGAACTGCTCCGGATCGAACCCCGTGAGATCCTGGTCCCGGACGAGGAGGCGGACCGGCTCCGCGCCATCATCGGTCCCACTACCGCTGCGATCACGCCGGTCCCGGCCTCGACGTTCCACCCCGCGGCGGCACAGACGCTGCTGCTGGAGCATTTCCGCGTCGCCTCCCTGGCCGGTTTCGGCTGCGACGACAAGCCCCTGGCGGTCTCCGCCGCGGGCGCTCTCCTGCAGTACGTCACCACCACCCAACCGGGCGCATCCCTGTCCCATGTGACCAAGATGCAGGTTTCCGCACAAGGTGGCACGATGCTCCTGGATCGGGCGACGCAGCGGAACCTTGAATTGGTCCGCCGAGCCGTGGACGGCCAGGTGAGCGGGTCTCTCCTCAACGTTCTGGATCGGACTGTCACACCCCTGGGCGCCCGCCTGTTACGGGAATGGATCCTCCACCCCTTGACCGATCTGGCGCAGATTGCGGCGCGACAGGAAGCCGTCGCCGACCTCCACGGCAATCTGGATCGACGCAACCGCCTGCGCACGGCCTTGCGCGGCGTGTCGGATCTCGAGCGACTGATGAGCCGGATCGTGTTGGGCGTCGCCAACGCGCGCGACCTGCGTGCGCTCAAAGACTCCATCGCCGCGGTCCCTGCCATCACCCGGGTGCTGGCCGCCTGTAGCGCCCCGCTTCTGCGTGAGCGGGCCGAGGCCTGGGACGATCTCGCGCAGCTGGCCGCCAAGATCGACCGGGCGATTCACCCGGAGCCCCCGGCATCGGTCAAAGAGGGAGGATTGATTCGTGACGGCTACAATCCCGACCTCGACGAACTGCGCGCGATCAGCCGGGACGGGAAGACGTGGATCGCTCAGATCGAGCTGCAGGAACGGCAACGCACCGGCATCGACTCCCTGAAAGTCCGCTACAACCAGGTGTTCGGCTACTACATCGAGGTCACGAAGCCCAACCTGCCACGGGTGCCCGCCAATTACGTCCGCAAGCAGACCATCGTCAACGCCGAGCGGTTCATCACGCCGGAGCTCAAGGCCCTCGAGGACAAGGTGCTGGGGGCGGAAGACCGCATCCGTGCTCTGGAGTACGAGCTGTTCGAGGCCCTGCGGCGGGAAGCCGCCGGCTCCGCGCCCCGCGTCCAGACGCTTGCTCGCACGCTGGCGCTAGCCGACGCGCTGGCGGCCCTGGCAGAAGTGGCAGCGGAAGGCGGGTACTGCCGTCCCGAGCTGACGACAGACGACCTGCTCATCATCAAGGACGGCCGCCATCCCGTGCTCGAACGGCAGGACCTCCCCGGCGGGTTCATCCCTAACGACGTGCTGCTCGGGGGGCCGGACCACCGGCTCCTCATCATCACCGGCCCCAACATGGCCGGCAAGAGCACCTACCTGAGGCAGATCGCGCTGATCGTGCTGATGGCCCAGATGGGCGGGTTCGTGCCGGCCAAGTCCGCCGCGATCGGCCTCGTGGACCGGATCTTTACGCGGATCGGCGCCGCGGACAATCTGGTGGAGGGCCACAGTACCTTCATGGTGGAAATGACCGAGACCGCCAACATCCTCCACCACGCCACGTCCCGGAGCCTGATCATCCTGGATGAGATCGGACGGGGCACCAGCACATTCGACGGACTCAGCATCGCGTGGGCCGTGGCCGAGTATCTGGCCGATCGCAACCGGATCGGAGCCCGGACCCTTTTCGCCACCCACTACCATGAGTTGACGGACCTGGCACGCATCCACGCGGGCGTGCGGAACTACAACGTGGCGGTCCGAGAACGCGGGGAAGACATTCTGTTTCTGCGCAAGATCGTGGAAGGCGGGGCCGACCGCAGCTACGGCATCCACGTGGCCCGCCTGGCGGGCTTGCCTCGGGACGTCATCGCGCGTGCGGAAGAAGTGCTCACCCGGCTAGAGAGCGGCACGAGTCAGGACGGAGCCAGCGATGATGAGGAGGCAGACTTCACTCGCGGCACCCCAGATCCCACTCTTCCCGCTCCGCACCCGATCCTGGAAGAAGTCCGCCAGATGGACCTGTTCGGCATGACCCCGCTGGAGGCCATGAACAAACTGGCCGAGATCAAGGAACGGTTGGAAAAGGGGGAAGGGACGTAGAAAAAGAACGGGCGGTGGACCATCCGATCCACCGCCCATCAGATTTGGCCTTGAGGTTGAGGCTTAGTGGCCGCCGCCAGCCTTCGGGGCTTCCCCTACACAGCCCGGAGGAAGGTTCTTGAAGGTGGCATGCTTCCCGTACTTGAGGCTGCCGCCGGCCTGGTCCTCACCGAGCACGTCAACTGGGACCGGGGTCCCCTTGCCGCACTCGGACTTCATCAGCGGGAAACCTGGCTGCGCCGACATCTTCGGCTGACCAGGGAAGACAACATCGGACCCGCCGGCCACGACGCCCGACCACAGCTTGTCATCCACATCCTTGACGTTCGTGGCGACGCGCCTGTTCTGCTCGACTTCCTGGACGGTCATCTCGACCACGTCGCCCTTCGTCGTCGGCGGCACTTGCTCCGCTGCAGCCGGACCGGGTTTCGGGCGCGCCTTGGACTTCAGCACTTCCAGATCTTTGCCGGAAGCAAAGACGCGCATGTTCTTACCAGGCAGCATCATGGCCCAGAACTGGTTGATCTCGCCGCTGTTCCGGACGCCCTTCCAGACCCAGTTCACCCACACAGCATCCTCGTATGGATCGACGACGATCACACGAGCCAGGATGGTCCGGGGCTGGCTGAAGTCTTCCTCAAAGCGCTCTGAAAAAGCCTCGATGGCCAGGGCGGTTCCGGCCAGCGCACCCATGAGTAGGAGTGCGGCGCCGACCGCCGTCACCTTGGAATAAGCCTTCATGAGACTCCCTCCTTACTGGTCGATAAAAAGAAATTTAAAGATCCAATTACTTGAGCACCTTGAAGGACGTGATCGTCGGACGACCGCCCACATCCTGCACGGTCACTTCCATGTTCACCAATTCCTGGTTCGCCTTCAGCATCTGGTCCATCAAGCCCTTGTCCTTGACGGCCAAGCGCACGGTGGTCTGCGCGTGATACCAACCGGAATAGGGCGCGTTCTTCTCGGTCCCGCCCTGGAAGCCCCAAGCTCCGCCAGCGGCCCAGCCATCCGGCACCTCCGTGGTCGCTACCGACGTACGCCCGCCCGGCGTGGCCGACCCTGGAGCCCCGGTGTTCCAGTACTGAATCCCGAAGAGGACCTCGCCGTCCGGGTTCTCGGCCCATTGTGCCCAGATCCGGCCCTTCAAGGTCTCGGCCGCCGCTTCGTTGGCTGGCCACCCGCTCACCACCAGCAAGACAAAAACCGCAGCAATGATGACGCCTGTTTTCATCCTGTCTCCCTCCTTATCAAAATCAAATCGGCTCTATAAAGTAAGCGTGAACGACGGATGACTTTACACCTTACATAGCACCAGACCAAGGACTTGTGCAACCTTAAAAATTTATTAACAAATCCAAACCAGCAGGGTGGGATGCTACTAAAGGGTGGACAGGCTTGTCAAGAAAATTCTGGATAGGGGCCGCCCTACCTTAACTCCTTGAAAGGGCTCATCTATTCTGCACCTGGCCGATGACTAAGTTGGCCATGCCTGTGGTCAGACGTCCGCCTTCTGGAACGACATCCGGCACGAAGCAATAGTCGCCAGATTTCCACGCCAAGAGAGACGCCAGCGGCTCTCGTCCCTCCGCCGTGCCCAGATCCGCCCCAATGATCTTCCCGCCTTGCAGATAAATGGTGCCTGCGTCCCCGTCACGCTTCAACACCAACGCGCCGGTCCTCTCATGCAGTTCCAACATTTGCAGAAGGTCCAACAGATCGGTGTCGGCGAGTCGCCCGGTGATGCTGATCGAGTCGGGCCGGATCTTCTTCACAGCTTCGACTCGGGCCAACAGCGCCTCCACGCGGGCATGCAGTTCGCTGAGGTCGCAGGGTTTCGCCAGATAGTCATCGGCGCCCATCTTGAGCCCTCGGATCCGGTCCCGGTCGTCATCTTTTGCTGTCAGGAACAGGAAGGGGATTGTGCACGTACCGGGGTCGCTTCGGAGTTGCCGGCAGAACGCGTACCCGTCCATGACCGGCATCATGATGTCCGCGATGATGAGGGCGGGTCTGGCTTCCGCGATCCGCTTCAGGGCTTCCACCCCGTGGGAGGCGGTCCGCACCACATAGCCACGCTGGCCCAGGTACAACTCGATCGTCCGGGCCAACCGGGCTTCGTCCTCCACCACCAAGATATTCGGAGGGTTCGGCCTCACGTCCTCACCCTGCTTTTCGGTTACTGGTTCGGATTTCAGGTTTGCACCGGCCTTCAACCACGTCCTCCGTGATTGTCACGGAGCGGACGTGCGGGTTCGCGGGAACCTCGTACATCAGGTCGAGCATGACTTCCTCCATGATGGCGCGCAGCCCCCGGGCACCCGTCCGCAGCCGGGCCGCTTGCCTGGCGATGGCCTTGACTGCGCCGTTGGTGAAGGTCAACTCGACGCCTTCCAGCGCGAACATCGTCTTGTACTGCTTGTAGAGCGCGTTGCGGGGCTCCGTCAGGACGCGGATCAGATCCGTCTCATCCAACTCGGCGAGGCTCACCAGAATGGGGAAGCGGCCGACGAACTCCGGAATCAAGCCGTAGCGTTGGAGGTCTTCCGGCTGGACCCGGCTTAGCAAATCGTCCTGCCCTTCCTTGTCCACCGGACGCACATCGGCGCCAAACCCCATCACGCGCTCACGCGACCGGCGCCCGACGATCTGGTCGAGACCGACGAAGGCCCCCCCGCAGATGAAGAGGATGTTGGAGGTGTCCACCTTGATGAACTCCTGCTCGGGATGCTTCCGGCCTCCTTTGGGCGGCACGTTGCAGAGCGTGCCCTCAACCAGCTTGAGCAAGGCCTGCTGGACGCCTTCTCCCGAGACGTCCCGCGTGATCGACGGGCCCTCCGACTTCCGGCTGATCTTGTCGATCTCGTCGATGTAGATGATCCCGTTCTGGGCCCGTTCCACGTCGTAATCGGCCGCTTGCAGCAGCTTGAGCACCACATTCTCGACGTCCTCGCCGACATAGCCGGCCTCCGTGAGGGTCGTCGCGTCGGCGATCGCAAACGGGACTTCCAAGATCCGCGCCAGCGTCTGGCAGAGGAGGGTTTTCCCCGTGCCGGTCGGCCCGATCAGGATCACATTGCCCTTCTGAAGCTCCACATCGCCGACCCGGGCGCGAGTCTGAACGCGGCGGTAATGATTGTGCACGGCCACGGAGAGGACTTTTTTGGCCTTCTCCTGTCCGATCACGTAGTCGTCCAGCAGGCGCTTGCTCTCAGGCGGATTGAGCAGCTTGAAGACCGGTGGCCCGGGTCCCCTGGAGGCAGATCGGCCCTGGGCGATCACCGTCTCGCAGCGGGCCACGCATTCATTGCAGATCCAGAGGGAGGTGGCGCTGTGACACGCTTCGCAGAGATAGGCAGCCGGACTTTCGATGAGCTCGATCGTCCCAGCCCTAGACTTCCCGCAAAAGGAGCAGTACAACTCTTTGGCCGAGCGATTCTCTTTGTTGCTCCCCCAAAACACGGCACCCCCTCCGGACCCTCCATCATAGCCGGAGGTTCTGGAGAAACTCAACCGGCCTTTCGGTACGGCTCTTGGGCCGTGTCCGATGTGCCGTAGGTGGGGATGGGGGGCCCACTCTCCGCCACGCAGCGCACGCCCCATACGATCATAAACACGGCAGCGAATAGAAGGGCGCCAGCCGGATAGGGGATTTCACGCAGCGCCTGGATTCCCGCCACTCCCGGAGTCGAGGCAACGGGGATCGAAGGCACGTTGCCCGTCGAGACGGCAGACTGGGCTGCGCTCGCCACGAGAATCGCCGAGCCCAGCGACTCTTGCGCCAGTGGGGTTTCGAGTTCGACCATCGCGCTCAGCACCCCGGCATCCCTGACCGCCGAGCCGAGCCGCTCCTGCGTGTGCCCCGAGAGCTGCTCGATCATCAGAAGCCGTCCGACCACGGTCCACCCTAAAGCCACCTCACGGCGGGGGATAGCAGCCATTTCCTCAAGCATCATCGCAGCTCTGATCTGCCCAAGCCTCTCTAGGAAATCCAGTTGGGCAATATCGGTCATCCCCGCGCGCCACATCCGCTGCGTCGCCGCGACCACCGCACGACCGGCGGTCTCTTGAATCATCCCCTGCATGCGCATGAGAGACTCGCGCGCCTCGTCCTGCAAATACGGCATCAATGCGGCACGCGCTTCGCTGGTCCGGGTCGCAGCGACGATCTCGTTCCCGAGGCGCGTCTGAGTCAGGCCAAAGGGAACGTCCTCCATGTACCGGAGCGTTTGGGCTTCCACGATCGCTCTTCCCAACGCAGTCTGAGCGACCCCTTCCTGGTCGATGAAGGCGGGCGCCGGCTCCACGAACCGTTCCGTGATTCCTGCAGGCGCTCCTCCGAATGCAAAGAAGAAAATTCCAGCCCCCAGGATCGTCGCACAGATTCCGACTGTGACGACAACGTCCAAATGATCCCATCTGTTCATCGTCCGTCCCTCCTCTTACTGCTTTATGGCTCTTCCCCTTGAAAGACGCGGGAAACCACATGGTCGTCCTGCAAGAGACAGGCCGATTTTTGATCCAAGAATTGATAAGATTTTTTCAACAGTTAGTGATGAGGGTAGACGAAGGGAGAAGGCTGAGGTGGTTGCGATCCACCACCACCTGGTGCCCTTTGGACGGCCGACAGATGCGACTTGGCGTTTGAGAAGAGGGCGGTGAGGAGCGTGTTTACTCGGGGCCTTCAGATGCCTTGAGGTTGTATTTGCCCATCCGGTAGCGCAGCGTGTTGCGGGTCACTTTCAGGAGGCGCGCCGCCTCGGAGACGTTGCCTTTGGCTTGTTCTAACGCCTCCTGCAGCATCGCCTTCTCAACTTCCTCGACCGACAGGCCATAGGACAACAGGGAGGGACGCTCTGTCGTCCGGTGAACCGGCGCACTGGTCGTGCTCTGCGGGCCAGCTTTGAGGTAGGCTGGCAGATCATTCACATCCACCTGGTCCTCTTTGCACGTGATGGTCACCCACTCGACCATGTTCTGGAACTCCCGGATATTCCCGGGCCAGGGATATGCCTCGACGACCTGCATGGCCGCCGGCGTCAACCCCGTGATCCGCGTGCCCCGCTCCCGCCTGTATTGCGCGAGAAAATGCTCCAGCAGAACCGGGATATCGCCCCGCCGCTCGCGTAAGGGCGGCAGGTGGAGCTGGCAGACGCTGACGCGGTAGAAAAGGTCCTCACGAAACTTCCCCTTCTGGACTAGGTCCCGGAGATCCTGGTTGGTCGCCACCATGAGCCGGAGGTCGACCTTGACGCCTTTGACGCCCCCCAGCGGCTCGATCGTATGGTCTTCCAGCACGCGCAGGAGCTTGGCCTGGATCGCGGGGCTCATCTCGCCGATTTCGTCCAGAAAGAGTGTGCCCCGATGCGCCAGGAGCAGGCGGCCCGGCTTGGCTTTCCTGGCGTCCGTGAACGCTCCCTTCTCGTACCCGAACAGCTCGGACTCCAGCAGCAGTTCAGGGATCGCCGCGCAGTTGATCGCGACCATGGGGCCCCCGGCACGCTGGCTGGCATAGTGGATCGCCCGCGCCAGGAGTTCCTTCCCGGACCCGCTCTCGCCGCTGACCAGCACTGTCGAGTCGGTCGCGGCGAGGTCCTTCGCGAGCGCCTTCACCTTGTTGAGCTCGGCCGACCGGCTGACGATGTTGTCGAAGTCGAACCGCTCACGCAGTTCCTGGCTCAGCCCCCGGTGCTCCTGGGTCAGCCGGCGCATCTCCAGAGCCCGCCTGATCACGATCTTCAATTCATCATTGTCGACTGGCTTGCTGATATAGTCGAATGCGCCCTTCTTCATCGCCTCCACCGCCGACTTGACCGTCCCGTACCCGGTGATGATCACCACGGGCAGGTCAGGGTAGTCCCTGGTCACGTGCTCCAAGACCTCCAGGCCGCTGACCTTGGCCATCTGCAGATCCGTCAGGACGAGGTCGACGCCGCCTTCCTCCAGGAGCTTGAGACCGGCCTCGCCCGAGTCGGCCTGGAGCAGGTGATAACCTTCCGGTCGGAGGACCAGATCGAACAGCCGCCGCATCTTTTCCTCATCCTCAACGATCAGAATCGTCGCGTCCGCCATGCGTGTTCCTTTCACAGACCCATCTATCGACCCAGCGCCGGCAGCCGGATCACCACTTCCGTGCCTTTTCCCTCCTGGCTGTGGATCGCCAGTTGTCCCCCGTTCTGTTCCACCAGCCGCTTGGCGTTCGTCAAGCCGAGCCCGGTTCCGTAGTCTTTGGTGGTGAAGAACGGATCGAAGATGTGCTTGAGGTGTTCCGGGCTGATCCCGCATCCGGTATCCACGATCCGCACGACCACCGTCGCCGGCGCCTCGCTTTTGCCCTCCATGTCGGCCACGATGGTGAGCGTCCCCCCCTGCGGCATGGCCTCCCGGGCGTTGATCAGGAGATTCACCAGCGCCACCTTGAGCTGGTCCGGGTCCACCATCAAGTCCGTCACGTCGGATCCGATGCGCACCTCTTCGGCGATGGAAGGCCCAGATCCCAGCGCCCGCCATTCCTGCAGGGCTGTCTCCAGGAGCACCTTGACCGAAACGGGGCGGATTTCCGGCGGTTTTTCCCGGGCAAACCTCAGGAAGTGATTGATCCGGTTCGTGAGCCGGTCCACTTCCTCGATCACGTACTGTGCGACCTCGCGCTTGGCGGCCTCGGACTGGCGATCGTCCAGCACGAGTTGGGCTGAGCTGCGGATCACGCCAAGGGGGTTCTTGATATCGTGGGCGAGGGCGGCCAGCAGTTGTCCGACGGAAGCCAGTTTCTCCTTACGCACCAGCTCGTCATGCTGATCGTGGATGGTCTTCAGGCTCTCATCCAAGGCCTCCGCCATCTGATTGAAGGCCAGCGCCAGGGATTCCAGCTCGTCTCCGGAGCGCACCGCCACGCGGCGATCGGACGTACCCATACGCATGCGCTCAAACCGACCGGCCGACGCCAGATCACGCACGCTCTGCCTGATGGCATCGGCCTGCTCCTGTAGCAAGAGAATAGGCTTCACGATCAAGCGCCCGACGAAGAATCCCAGCGAAGCCAGTCCGACCACCATCCCAAAACCGATCATCGCGACTCTTCCAAGCAGGGTCTTCACGGGAGCATAGGTCTCATCAGGGTCCTGGCGCACAAACGCATACCACGCATGGCCGCCGAGACTGGTTTCCGACAGCGGATGGGTGAACCGGATGGGCGCATAGCCGACGATCGCGTTGTGCCCGCCATGGGCGTCGTCCTCTGCCACCACCCACCCCGGCGTCACTTGCATCAGTTGGTGCATCAAGGGATCGTTGATCAGATGCGCCTTGGGCGGGAGGACCGGGCAGATGAGGGGCGTCCCTTCGGTGTTGAGCAGCATGCCGTGCCCTCGCTCCCCGACCTTGATCTCCATGATGGCCTTCATCAGATTGGCGCGTCGCAGTTCCAGTTTGACCACTCCGATGGCGCGCTTACCGGTGCGGTCCAAGACAGGGACCGCAATGTCCAACAGATACTCGCCTTGCGGCTGTTTGTAGATGTCGCTGACGTACAGCCGACCGTGTCCGTCGGCGAAGGCTTCCCGCCACCAGAGCTCATCGCGGTGCAGGTACCCGACGGTAGGCGCCACGCTTGCGACCAGGGCCCCCCGCTCGTCCGTCACCAGGACGTTCTGATACTCGCCGGCCCGGATGGCGAACCAGTCCCGAAGAAAGACCAGCGTCCCTCGATGGATGAAACTCGGGAGAGACCGGTCCCCGCCGGTCCGGTAGCGCTCCCACAGCGCGCTGCGCTGCAGCAACCGGGCTTGGACTGCCTGCGGCTTCTCCATCCGGTAGGAGTCGTTCGCCGCCTCGACCGACGTCCGCACCGTGAGCGGCGTCGCCGCCAGGTGGCGCGCGCTATCAATCTCGTCATCGATCATGACCTCGATCCGGCGTGCGGTCGAGGCGGCGATCTGCTGAAAGCTCCCGCCGATAGAAGTTTTGATCGTCTGGATGCTATAGAGATAGGTCGCGAAGAGGGCGACGATTCCGGGCGCGAAGCCGACGATCAGAAGGGCGGCGACGAATTTCTTCTGGAGGCCTCGTCGCGACCGGCTGAGTTCCATGAGGCGGTTCCTTCGTCACTGCATGACGCGCTCGACATCCCCCTTCCGAAGCGGTCCCAAGGCGGTCACAGCCAGAAAACGATCATCGAAGAGCTCCCGGCTGAGACGCCACAGCTGGTCCGCCGAGATCGCGTCGATGTCGGCCAAGACCTGCCTCAGCGGGATATGGCACCCGAAGTGGAGCTCGTCCTTGGCCAGCTTGCTCATCCGGCTGCTGGTGCTCTCGAGCCCCAGCATGAAGTTGCCCTTCAACTGGCTCTTGGCCCGCTCCAATTCGGCGCGGCCGACGGGCTTGTCCTGCAGCCGGCGTAACTCCTGGAGGATGAGCCGGATCGCGCGGGGCGCCGCGTCAGGCCGGACTCCCGCGTAGACCGTCACCAACCCGCTGTCCGTAAAACACGTGACCGAGGAATAAATGGAATAGGCCAAGCCCCGCTTCTCGCGCACCTCCTGGAACAGGCGGGAACTGACGCCTCCGCCCAGGACGGCGTTCAACACATACATGGCGTACCGGTCCTTGTCGCTGTGGGCAACGCCTTTGGCACCTACGCAGATGTGGGCCTGCTCCAACCGCTTTGGACGGACATGCACGCCTTTCGTGATCGTAGGCGGGAGCCGGTGCCCGGACGCGACCTCGGCATCCCACGGCCGTCCGAACGCCGCTGCCAATTGCTTGAGTACGGACCGGACGGCGAAATTCCCCGCCACCGCGACGACGACCCGCGTGGGCCCGTAATGCCGGGCCCGGAAGGACAGCAACTGGCCCCGGCGGAGCGCTTCGATGGTGGCGACTGCCCCGAGGATGGGCCGCCCAAGCGGGTGAGAGCGCAGGGCGTTCTTCGTGTGCAGGTCGTGGAGGTAATCCTCCGGGTCGTCCTCAACCATCCGGATCTCTTCCAGCACCACCTGCTTCTCTTTGGTCACCTCCCGGGCGTCAAACCGGGAATGGTGGAAGATGTCCGCGAGCAGGTCGATGCCCTGCGTCAGATGGTCGTCCAGCACCTTGGCGTAGAAGGTGGTGCCCTCCCTGGACGTAAAGGCATTGAGCTCCCCGCCGAGCGCGTCGATCTCCCGCGAGATGGCCTCGGCCGAGCGCCGCCGCGTGCCCTTGAAGACCATGTGCTCGATGAAGTGCGAAAAGCCTTCCTCGCCCCGCTGCTCATCGCGCGAGCCGACATCCACCCAGATCCCGATCGAGACCGACCGCACCGAGGGTATCCGCTCGGTGACCACCCGCACGCCGTTGTCCAGCACCTCTTTTCTGAACATGCCGCCTGCGCCTCAGGCCGCTACGACTGCGCGGAGGCTTTCGGGTCCGGCATCGCCTCCTTGCGGCTGAGCCGGATCTTGCCCTGCCGGTCCACCTCCAGCACCTTCACGAGCACCTCGTCGCCTTCCTTGACTTCGTCCGTCACCGCCTTGACGCGATGGTGCGCCAGTTGCGAGATGTGCACGAGCCCATCCACGCCGGGCAGCACTTCGACGAAGGCGCCGAAGTCCATGATCTTCTTGACCTTGCCCATGTACAGCTTGCCGACCTCGACTTCCTCGGTGATCTGGTTCACCCGGGTGATCGCCTTCTGGGCGCACGCCTCGTCGCTCGCGGCGATCGTCACCGTCCCGTCGTCCTGCACATCCATCTTCACACCGCAGGTGGCCACGATGTCGCGGATGACTTTGCCGCCGGGGCCGATGACCTCGCGGATTTTTTCCGGCTTGATCTTGAGCGTGTAGATCCGGGGCGCGTAGGGCGACATCTGTGGGCGCGGCGCCGCGAGAGCCGAGCGCATGCGTTCCAGGATGTACAGCCGCCCCTCGCGCGCCTGCGCCAGGGCTCGCTCCATCAGTTGCGCCGTGATCCCCGCGATCTTGATGTCCATCTGCAGCGCCGTCACGCCTTGTCCCGTGCCGCAGACCTTGAAGTCCATGTCCCCCAGATGATCCTCGAGCCCGAGGATGTCGGAGATGACCATGACTCGGTCGCCTTCTTTGATCAGCCCCATCGCGATGCCGGCTACCGGCTCCTTGATGGGCACGCCGGCATCCATGAGGGCCAGGCTCCCGCCGCAGACGGTCGCCATCGACGACGACCCGTTCGATTCCAAGATGTCCGAGACCAACCGCAGGGTGTAGGGGAATTCCTGCTTGGACGGGAGGACCGGCTTCAAGGCGCGCTCCGCGAGGGCGCCGTGGCCGATCTCGCGTCGGCCCGGCGAGCGCAAGGGCCGCGCCTCGCCGACGCTGAACGGCGGGAAGTTGTAGTGCAGCATGAAGCTCCGGTAGTACTCGCCCTCCAGCGCGTCGATCCGCTGCTCGTCCTCGCTGGTGCCCAGGGTGACGACGGCGAGGGCCTGCGTCTCACCCCGCGTGAACAGCGCCGAGCCGTGCGCGCGCGGCAGGATGCCCACCTCGCACGTGATCGGCCGGATGTCCGCCGGGCCGCGCCCGTCGGCCCGCTTGCCGCTCTCCAGGATCATCTTGCGGACTTCGGTGTATTCGAGGCTGTGGAACACCAGCTTCACGTGGCGTTCGCGATCCGGGTCGTCCTCCTTCTTGAAAGCCTCCACCGCCGTCGCCATGATCTCAGCCACGCGTTCCTGGCGGGCGCTCTTGTTGGGAATGAGGATCGCTTCCCGGATCTTCGCGGCCGTCAGCGTCTCCACCGCCGCCGCCAAAGCCGGATCGATCTGCTCGGTCACCACCTGCCGCTTGGGCTTGCCGCTCACCTCCACCAACTTCTGGATCATCGCGACGATCCGCTTGATCTCCGCGTGCGCTCGCTCGATCGCCGTGATCATGACGTGTTCCGGCAGGCCGTTCGCCCCGCCTTCCACCATCATGACGGCATCCGCCGTCCCGGCGACCACCAGATTGAGATCGCACTCCTCCAGCACGCCCAAGACGGGATTGATCACGAATTCTCCTTTCAGCCGGCCGACGCGCACGGCGGCCACCGGCCCGTTGAAAGGGATGTTCGAGATGGCTAGCGCCGCCGAGGATGCGATGATGCCGACCACGTCGGACGTGCCGGACTGGTCCGCCGAGATGACCGTGGCGATCACCTGGGTCTCGTAGTACCACCCCTCGGGGAACAGTGGCCGGATCGGCCGATCAATCAGACGACTCGCGAGCTTCTCGCGCTCCGACGGCTGGCCTTCCCGCTTAAAGTAGCCGCCAGAGATCTTGCCCGCGGCATAGGCCTTCTCCTGATAGTCCACGGTCAACGGAAGGAAATCGACGTCCTTCTTGCCAGTCTGCCAAGCCACGGCCGTGGCCAACACATACGTGTCGCCGTACGTGGCCAAGACCGCGCCATCGGCCTGCTTGGCCAAGCGCCCGGTTTCCAGCCGAAGCGTGCGGCCCGCTACTTCGAGCTCCATTGTCTGCGCCATGGGTCCTCTCTCTCCTTTGTGCTCTGAGGCGCCGGCAGATGTCCACGGATCTACCCTGCTGGCCGAACCGCCAGCAGACCAGATCGGTGTCCACCTGCGACGCCTGGTTATGAGGGGCCAACCGGACGCCCACCGTCAGACCGCCCCCGTGTCTCTTAGCGCCGGATCCCCAGTCGCGTGATCACAGCCTTGTATCGCTCCTCATCATACCGGCGGAGATAATCCAGCAGACGGCGTCGCCGGCTCACCATCATCAGCAGCCCGCGTCGTGAATGGTGGTCCTTCGAGTGACCCCGGAAGTGCTCCGTCAGGTAGGTGATCCGGTTGGTCAGGATCGCGATCTGCACTTCGGGAGAGCCGGTGTCCCTATCGTGGGTCTTGTATTGCTGGATGAGCTCGCTCTTCGCCTCTTTCGCTAACGCCATGCGGACTGTCCTCCTTCATAATGGCTCATGCCAGAACCTTCTCCAGTTTGATCATGGTGCCGGGTGGGGCCTGCTTCAGCTCCTCGGCGCTGCACGGAGTCTTGCCGATTCCCGCCAGCCTGCCATCCGGCGACAGCAAGCGGATGAAAACCCCAGTCGTCCAGGCGCCTTCCGAGCTGACGACCTGCGACACCGGAACCGCCACCCCGTGGCGGAGCCCCTCGACCGCGTCGCAGTCAATGTGCAGAGCCGGCAGATCCGCCAAAGCCGCCGCCAGCGTGTACAGCCGTGTCTCGATCGCACCGCGTTCCGCCAAGCCTGCCAGTTCGTCCAGGCTCAAGGCCTGCTCGAGACCAAACCGTCCCACCCGTCGGCGCTCCAGGCTGGCCAGATGGCCGCCCACGCCCAAGGCTTCGCCGATGTCTGCGCACAGCGTCCGGACGTAGGTCCCCTTGCTGCAGACCACGTCGAACGTCACATCAATCATAGCGGGAGGGGGCCCCGCGGATGCCCCTCCCGAACCCACCGTAGCGGGAGGGGGCCCCGCAGTAGGGCTGATGGAGAGAATCTCCAACGAGTGGACTGTGAACTCGCGCGGGGAACGGGACACGGTGCGCCCCGCTCGCGCCGCTTTGTATAGCGGGACGCCTTGCACTTTGACCGCGGAGTACATCGGAGGGACCTGTTGGCGACGTCCGATAAAACGGTTCATGACAGCCACGATGGCCGCCTGATCCGGCAGTGTCTCCGCGACCGGCCCGACCACGGTTCCCGTCGCATCCTGCGTATCGGTCGCGACCCCTAGCCGGAGCACCGCACGGTAGGCCTTGTCCGCATGCATGAGATACTCGGCGATCCGCGTGGCTCGGCCCAAGCACAACACCAGCACACCAGTCGCTGCCGGGTCCAGCGTGCCGGTATGGCCGACCTTGGGCATCCCGAGCAGCGTTCGCGCCCTGGCCACTACGTCATGGGATGTCCACCCGGCCGGCTTGTTGATGACCAGCACACCGTCTAAGGCCACGCCCGATCGTCGATCGGTGAGATCAAGCTTCACGACGGTCGTCCTTCGGCTCGGACGGCTGGGGCCGCACCTGATCCAGCAAGGTCATCACCCGCTTCACCCGATCGAGCGAGGTATCCTTGAGGAACGTCAGCGCGGGGACGTACCGCAGCTTCAAGCGCCGCCCCAACTCGCTCCTGATGAAGCCCTCGGCCCGTGCCAGCACCGCCAACGTCTCCACCTCCTGAGGACCCTGCTGTAAGACTGTCACATAGACCCAGGCCTGCCGCAAATCCGCTGTCACGTCCACGGCCGTCACGGTCACGAAGCCGACCCAAGGGTCTTTGAGTCGGCGCATCAGGATATCGGCAATCTCCATACGGATCTGATCGCCCACCCGGTCGGTGCGCTTGTGGCCTGTCATGGGTCAAAGCAACTCCACGTGGTGCTCGATCAGCTCGAGGCACGGATTCGCGCCCACTTCCCTGACCACCGCGTCCAGCATCTGGCGCGCATGGCGGCCATCGTTCGACACGCAGGCCACGCCCAGCACTGCACGCTGCCAGAGATCGTTCCCGTCCACCTCAGCGACGGAGACATTGTACGTCTTCTTGAGTCGGTCTTTCAGGCTCAGGAGGATCTGGCGCTTGCCTTTGAGCGAGCCGATCCCCGGCAGGTGCAGATCAATCGTACAGACGCCAACGACCATAGGGGGGAAGGTCAGAGCTTCGCGGCGACCTTGTCGATGGTAAAGACTTCGAACCGATCGCCGGGCTTAATATCGTTAAAGTTCTCCACGGTGATGCCGCACTCGTAGCCGGCCTGCACCTCTTTCACATCGTCCTTGAAGCGCCGGAGCGAGCCCAGTCTCCCCTCGTAGGCGACGACGCCGTCCCGCACCACCCGCACACTCGAGCCGGCCCGGACGATTGTCCCGTCCGTCACGTAGCACCCGGCCACGGCCCCGACTTTCTCGATCATGAACACCTGCCGCACCTCCGCTCGGCCCAGCATCCGTTCCTTGAGCGTCGGCTCCAGCAGCCCTTCCATCGCCGCCTTGATGTCATTCAGCACCTCGTAGATGATGCTGTACGTGCGGATGTCCACCCTTTCACGTTCGGCGAGGGCCGCCGCCTTCGCCTCCGGCCGCACGTTGAACCCGATGATGATCGCGTTCGACGCCGCCGCAAGCTGGACGTCATTTTCCGTGATGCCCCCCACCCCCTTCAGCAGAACATGCGGCTTGACAGCCTCGGTTCCGAGCCGTTCAACGGCGTCCGCGATGGCTTCCGCCGACCCCTGGACATCAGCCCTGATGATGATCCCGAGGTCTTTGACCATGCCTTCGGCCACCTGCGCGAACAGGTCGTCCAGCGTCACCTTGCGCACGGGAGCCGCGGCGGCGGTCCGTTGCTTTGCCAGTCGGGAATCGGCGATCTCGCGGGCGATCCGCTCGTCCTTGGTCGCCACAAACTCGTCGCCGGCCATCGGCACCCCCAGCAGGCCCACCACTTCCACCGGGATCGAGGGCTCTGCTTCCTTGACCGACTGGCCCGCGTCGTTGAAGAGCGCACGGACGCGCCCGCTGAAGGTGCCGACGACGAACGGATCCCCGACGCGGAGCGTGCCCGCCTGCACCAGCACGGTGGCGACCGGGCCGCGCCCCCGATCGAGCTTGGCCTCGATCACAATGCCTTTGGCCAGCCGTGCGGGGTTGGCGCGCAATTCCAGCACTTCCGCCTGCAGCAGAATCATCTCCAGCAGAGTGTCCAGGCCGGTTTTCTTCTTGGCCGACACCTCGACGAAGATGGTGTCCCCGCCCCATGCCTCGGGAACGAGTCCGCGTTCCGCCAGCGCGTTTTTGACCCGATCCGGGTTGGCGTCTGGCTTGTCCATCTTGTTGAGCGCCACGAGGATCGGCACGCCTGCGGCGCGCGCGTGGTCGATGGCCTCGATGGTCTGCGGCATCACGCCGTCGTCGGCCGCGACGACCAGGACCACCAAGTCGGTGACCTTCGCGCCGCGGGCCCGCATGGCGGTGAAGGCCTCGTGGCCGGGCGTATCCAAAAACGTGATGGACTTGCCGCGCACCCGCACGACGTAGGCGCCGATGTGCTGCGTGATGCCGCCGGCCTCTCCATCGGTGACCCGCGTTTGACGGATCGCGTCCAACAGCGAGGTCTTGCCGTGGTCCACGTGGCCCATGATCGTGACGACTGGCGGCCTCGGAACCTGTGCGCCGTCCGCCTCTTCAGGCTCCTGGAGCAGCGCTTCCGCCGGACGCTCGGCCGTCATCTCGACCTTCACGCCGAAGGACTCGGCAACCAGCGTGGCGGCGTCAGGCGAAATCGACTGGTTCAGGGTCAGCATCGACCCCATGTCCATCAGCTTACGGACCACGTCGGCGGGCTTCTGGCCGAGCGCCTCGGCAAAATCCTTGACGGTGAGCCCTTCCGACAGCTTGACCGCTTTCAGGCGAGGCTTGGTGACTTCGGCAGGCGGACCGCTCGGCGCATGCCGGGTTTTCTCTTCGCGCCGGTGCATCGGCATCGCGCGCAGGTCGCGCCAGCGGGCGGCGTCATCGCGGGTGGGGATCGGTTCTTCTTCCCGCCCCCGCCCGACCCGGCGGAGCTTCTTCACTTTATCTTTCAGCCCTTGCAGGTCGGCCTGCGGCGCCTCCGGAGGCAACCCCTTTTTGCCTGCCGGGTGACGATCGAGGTCGGAGGCAGACAAGGGCGGCTGCGGAGGCGGCGTCAGCGGTGGCGTCAGGGATGCCGGTGATCCAGAGGGTCCTGCCACTGCGGGCTCAATCCCGACCGGACGGCCAGGATGAGAAGGCGGCTCCGCGTGAACCGGTCCCGGCGCCGGCGGCGCGGCCACCTTGGAGAGGTCGGTGGCACCGGCGCTCATCGCGGCCGGCTCCTCGACCGGCTTGAGGGGCGCCACATCGCCCACCAGTGCTGTCTCGCTTGGCCGCCGTTTGACCAGGATCATCTTCTTCTCCGCCCTCGGCGGCTCAGCGACTGGAGGGGGTGTTTTCTTGGCTTTCAGGGCGGCGATGCGGACTTTCTCCTTGTCGGCTTTGTCGGGCTTGTCCGGCTTTTCCTCAAGCGGCCTGCCGGGCTTGGCGGCTTCGACGGTCTTGGGGAGCTTGACGAGAGACGCGGGTTTCTGGGCTTTCCCAGCGGCCTTCGCCAGGATCTTCGCGACCGTGTCGTCCTCGAGGGCGGCCATGTGGTTTGAGACCGTCACCCCGATCCCTTTGAGGTCGCCGATCAGATCCTTGCTGGTGATTCCGAGTTGCTTTGCTAGTTCGAAAACCCGCATGCCCGTCCGTGCTCTGGGCTACCCGGTCGCCGCCTCGGAATCCGGCGCCCCCGCAGCAGGAATGGCCGGAGATTCCGCCTCCTCGGCACTCTCTTGCTGCGCGGCCGCCGCGGCCGATTCCGCTTGCACCAACCGGGCGTGCTGTTCTTGCAACTGCTGCGCGATAGCCGCCCGGGTCTCCTGATCCCGCACGACCCGTTCCTTCTCGTACTCGCTGGCCCCGATGATATCGATCTTCCAGCCGGTCAGCTTGGCGGCCAGCCGGACGTTTTGCCCGTTGCGTCCGATGGCCAGCGAGAGCTGGTTGTCCGCGACCACGACCAGCGCCGACTTCTTTTCCTCATCCAAGCCCACCTTTTCGATGACGGCGGGGTTCAACGCCTCGGCGATAAAGACCCGCGAGTCCGCCGTCCACGCGATGATGTCGATCTTCTCGCCCCGGAGTTCCCGCACCACCGCCTGGACCCGCGAACCCTTCATGCCCACGCAGGCCCCCACCGGATCGACGGCGCGATCCCGCGAGGCGACGGCGATCTTGGTCCGATCGCCGGGCTCGCGGACGACGCCTTTGATTTCG
>VBOF01000223.1 GCA_005877855.1 Nitrospirota bacterium
AGGGACGCTGGCGGGTCGTCTTCAAGCGCTCCATGGAGACGCGCGATCCCGACAACGATGCTGCGTTCGGGCCCGGGCGCATGCAGACGGTCGCCTTTGCGGTCTGGAACGGCGAGAACAAGGAGCGCAACGGGCAGAAAGCCATCGCGCCCTGGCTCCAGTTGATCATCGATCCGATCCCTTCTGAGCGAGTCGAGAAGTAGGAGAGCTGAACCCGATGCGTTATCTGAGGATTGTCTTGAGCGGCGTGATCGTGCTCGGCATGGTCGGTCTGGCTCAGGCGGCGTCGGACGCGACGACGGATAAGAAAAGCGTGGCGCTGACGCCGGACAAAGCCGCGGACAAGAAGCAGAAGGACATCATCGCGATGGCTGAGGAGTTCGGGCTGATCGTCGGGCCGGTCACTGAGGACATCCGCAAGGAACTGAACTTGCGCTCGGCCGAAGGCGTCGCGGTCTTCGAGGTGATCGGCGACAGCCTGGCGGAGTTGGCCGGCATCAAGGTTGGCGCCGTCATCGCCGAGATCAATAAAAAGCCAGTCCACAACCTGGAAGACTTCGGGCGGCTGATGGCCGAGGTGCTGCGTGAGGGCAATTTCACGATCGGCACGTGGGAGCCGACCAATCCGGAAAATCAAGGTCAGGGCGGACAGCTGAACTTCCATTTCGTGCCCAAGCGCACGGATTAGCACGGGCCTCGTCTGAATGCGGGCACGAGTGGAGAGCGGAACATGAGACGAGGAGCATTCGCGGCGGGCCTGGTGGCCTTCCTGCTGGTCGGGTTCGGCACCGTCCTGTTTCAAGAGGGAGCCGGGCAGGACAAGAAATCCCCCAAAGAACCCTGGATCGAGGAGATCGAAAGCGTCTTCGTGCGGTCGGAAGTCTGCCGCCAGTGCCATGACCGGCACTACGAGGAGATGGCCGGGCTTCGCGAGATGACCATGGACCTCAAGCTGATGGGCCGGGTGGACGCCGCGCTGCTCCACGGAACGGCCTTGCCCTCGCCGGTCTTCCGCGCCGTGATGGGGATCTGGCTGCAGACCAATCCCAGCGCTGCCAAGAAACAACAGTGCCTCTCCTGTCATGCCCCGGCCGTGACGATCTTCCCGCAGTACACGGACCGGATCATCGGACAGGTCATGTCTGGAAAGGTCACGGTCGAGGGCATCAGCTGCGCCTCCTGCCACCTGGTCGAAAAACTGTCTGATGATCCCAAGAAGGTCCCATCCTTCGAGCTGACGGCCGGCAAGACCATGTACGGTCCGTTCAAAGACCCGGAAGATAACATGATCCACACCTCTTTCCATTCTCCCCTTTACAAGGGCGCGAATTTCTGTACGGCGTGTCATTTCGAGAAGCTGCGCGACAGTCGGAGCCCCACCATCGACAGCGAGATCCTGGAAGGCACCGTGTGTCAGTCCTGCCACATGGAGCAGTCGACGGGAAGCTCGACGTCGAAGCGCGGGGCCATGACGCGCGAGATCGGCCGCCATTACTTCCGCGGCATCGTGATCCCCGGGTTGATGCTGAAGAACCGGAACCTGCAGGCCGAGTGGATGCCGCGCCTTGAGATCGACGCCAAGAAGAACGGCGCCAAGGTGGACGGCCAGGTGGCCGTCATGAACGGAGCCGTGCCGCACAATTTCCCGGACGGCGATCCCGTCCTCAAACAGTTCTATCTGGCTGTCACCGTGAAGGATAAGAAAGGACGCCCGCTGGGCTCCTTCCAGAAGACATTCGGGACCCCGTACGAGCAGCTCCTAGAGCAACCCCTGGGTGACATCCTGGTCAAGGGCGGGACGACCAAGCGGATTCCTTTCGAGCTGACGCTGAGCGACGAGGGCGAAGGTCTGCAGATCGAGGCGGTGCTGACGTACAGCCTGATTCCCAAGCCCCCCCCCGCGCTGCTGGACGGCTACCTGAAAACGCTCCAGTCTGACGCGGAGCGCGAGCGCGTCAAAAAACTGATCGCAGACTATGCTGAACCCCGCATCTTGACGTTCCGGACGAAACCCCTCTAACGCCACCCCACCTTAGCGTGGCTGAACATCGCGAGACAGGGAGCAAGCGAGCTATGGGATGGACATCTCGGCAAGTGAAGACGCTCACGGTCAGCCTCGCCATCCTGGGTGTGGTGGTTGGGGCGGGATGGGTTCAGGGCACGTTTGCTGCCAAGGATGACGAGGGCCCGATGACGCCGGAGCGGGTCTTCCCGGCCTCCTCCAAGTGCAAGAAGTGCCACCTCCGCGCCAATGAGGAATACGAAGAATCGACCATCGCGCGGGCGATTGTCTCACCGACTTTCCGAGCGATGTTGGAAGATTACGTGAGCAAGGGAAAGGACAAGCGCTATTGCCTGAACTGCCACGCGCCCCAGTCGCTCGTGTTCCCGGACCTGGTCGATTCCATGGTCAAGCAAATCATCTCCGGGGACCTGACGTTCGAAGGGGTCGGCTGCATCCAGTGCCATCTCATCAAGGCGGTAGATCCAAATGTGAAAGGCCATCCCTCCATCAAATTGGAGCCGGGCCGGACTGTCTTCGGGGGCTACAAGGATTTCCTTGAGAGCAAGGCGCACGATTCGCAGTACCTGGATATCTTCAAGAAATCGGACCTCTGTCTGGCCTGTCATACCGTCGCCCCGCCAGGGGTGCCAACGGCGGAAGCTGTTGGGAATTGGAGAGGCAGCAAGGCGGCCAAGGAAGGGAAGAACTGCCAGACCTGCCATATGCCGCAGGGCTTCGACTCGTCGGCGAACGAGGAGAAGAAACGGGACATCGCGGGGCACGAGTTCAACGGCAAGTCCCCGGCCCTCCGCAAGCAGGCCTTTGATCTGGACTATGAAACCGACATCCAGGGGGCCCAGACCAAGCTGACCGTCAAACTGAAAAACCTGGTGCCCCATAATGTGCCCACCACCCACCCGATCTGGAATCAAGTGTATCTGCAAGTCATCATCAAAGGGCTGAACCTCCGTGAGGTCTTTAAAGAAAAGCGCGTCTACGGCCGCATCTTCGCCGATGCGAAGGGCAATCGGACGCTGCTGGATCACGATGCGGTCAAACTGCTGGAGGATACGGTCCTCAAGGCCGAGGAGACCCGCGTGGAGACCTTCACCTTCCCGACGCCGGAGGCGACCCCCTCATTCGACGTGGAGATTTCGCTCCACTATGCCACGCCTGGCGAGTTGTGGCCGGAGGCCTTCGCCAAGCGGGTCGCCTCGTTCACGCCCAAAGGTATGACGGACCCGGTCTTCAAACCCTCGGAGATCACCAAGCGGTGCGGAAACACGAAGGTCGCGGAGGGGAAGATACAGAGGAGGCCGTGCCTGTAGTATAGGACGTTAAACGTTAATCGAAACAGCAGTTACGTTTAACGAATAACGATTAACGCTGTTATTCGAAGACGACGGTCGAGCCGGGCGACTTGGACCGGAAGATCTGGATGGCCGCGTAGATGTTCTTGGCGGGCTGGTTCAGGACGAGCTCTGATTCCGTGATGTGGGTGTCGATCAGCTCGAACGGCCCCCCGCTGTAATAGAGGCGGCATTTGTCGATCTGGCAGCTCTTGTAGACGTGGTTGTCCAACACCAAGTCCTCCTTGGTGAAAGTCTTCTGGTCCACCACGATGTACTGAGGTTCTACGGACATATAGCGCGACTATAGCAGGTCGCGGCGCCTCAGACAAGCATCGTCCTGTCTCACCCGGTGACATCTTTCACAAATCGCCGGAGGCGCTCGAAATACGGAGCGCCCCCGACCCCCACCAGATCGTTGTGGTCGGCCCCGTGGACGACGTAGAGATCCTTCGGCGGGCGCGCCGCCTCGAAGACTGCCTGCCCTAGTTGGAGCGGCACGAGGGTATCGCGGTCCCCGTGGATGACCAGGATCGGCCGGCGGACTTGGCGCAATCTATCGGCCAGGTTGTACTCGGCACTCACCAGCCAATCCATCGGGAGCCCCCAGTAGTGAAACCGGGCCAGGGCCGCGACGGAGGGGAACGCGGACTCCAGGATCAGGCCGGCCGCCGGCCGTTGGCTCGCCAGCGTGCCGGCCACCGCCGCGCCCAGGGATCGGCCGAAGAGCACGACCCGTTCCGGAGGGACCTGCTTGGTCGTGATGAGGACCTCATAGGCCGCCAGCGCGTCCTGGTAGAGTCCAGGCTCTGATGGCATGCCTTCACTTCTCCCGTAGCCGCGATAGTCGAAGAGCAATACGGACAGCCCCATCCTGTGGAGCGCCGCCAGGTTCTCCAGGCGGTGAATGATATTGCCGGCGTTCCCGTGACACCACAGCAGCACCGCTGGAAGGCCGGTGGCCGGCACGTACCAGCCGAACAGGCGGGGCCCATCGTGAGCCTTGAACCAGACCTCCTCCAGGGGAAGCCGGCTGAGGCGAGCCCAGTCCCTATCCTCCCACGGCGAGGGATGGTACACCAGGAGCTGGTCAAGCACGGAACGCCCTCCTCCTAGAAATAGAGCTGCACGGACAGCATCGCTTCATTGTCCCGCCTCCGGTGGTTGAATTCCAGACGCAGGGCCAGATCTTTCATCAGCGTATACCGCTGCTGAACCGACGCGCGGACCTCATCGGAGCGCTCGCCGAGCGGGTAGCCCAGGTACGTCCCCGACAGCAGGATCTTCCAGCGCTCGGTGAGGTCGGCGAGCAATCCCACGGTTCCCCCGCCGCCAACCCGGTGATTCTCGTCGAACGCGTGGCTGTAGTTGGCGTCCAGCTCGGCAAAGGCGAAGTACATCTCGTGCCGGAGCCAACGCGTCTCCGTCACCGCACCGGCTCCGCCATTCACGTTGAGATTGCCACAGTACCGGCAGTCAGGACGGTTCACGGTCTCATACCCGGCGCTGATCTTCCATGACGGCGGTTTGAACAATGAATCCAGCGGAGACAGCGACACGATATCCACCAGTTTGAAGCGTTCCAGGCGAGTCTGGTCTCGCCTGTTGTAATGACGGAAGCTGAAGCTCATCACCTCGATCTGCGCGCCGGGAGTGTAGCCGATTCCTGGATCGAGCAAGTCATGGTACCCGGCCCGTACGGACAGCTCTTCGAAGAACTCGTCTTGACGCCACCCGGAGCCCAGGCCAACGCGCGAGGTCTGGTGCCCCAGTTCGGGACGCTGGGTGAACGGAGCAATATCGGTTTCCGGGGAGGTCATGGGGAGCCTGCTCCGTGTGACCAGCAGGGAACGCTGGCGGTCGCGGGTGGCGACGCTCGGCGTAGGGTCGGTGGCGAGACGGTGCAGCAAGTAGTCGGTGGCCAGGTCCAGGACAAAGGCCTGTCGGTCAGGGAGCAGGCTTGAAAACGGCTCGCGTTCGGCGGCGGCCGGAGTTTCGAGCAGACGGATGAATAAACGGTCCTCATCGTCCGACAGCATGGCGCGTTTCCGGCGGATCTGCGTGCTTCGCGAGGGCCGGTAGGCGATGTCGGTGACCAGGCCAGGCTGCTCTGTGATGACGCGCACCGTGTCGGCGGGAATGGTCCAGGCCACGAACTGATCGGTGAGATGCAGCCTGGGATCGGCGACTTCCAGCAGGGAGAGGATGTGGTACGAGCAGTTCTCCTTGAAGAAGAAATAATCGAAATACGCGTTGCCCAGCTCCCACGCGTGCATGAGCATCCGCGTGATCTGATCTTCAGAGAAATTCAGGCGGTACTCCCAGATGTCCCGGTTCTCAAGGTCGCGGTATTCCTGGACCTTGATGTAGTAAGGAATGGCCGAAAAGTAACCCTTGAACCCCCCGAAGACTCCGAGAACGGCGAAGGCGATCTCACTCTGTGTCGTCACTTCCGCGGCATAGTGGATCGTGTAAGCCAGCAGTCGCGTTTGTTCCGTTTGCCCCTTTCGGTCGATTCGGAGAAAGGTATGCCCGAACATGGACGACGGATTGTTCATGAACGCCGAGGCGAAGATTAACGTGATGGATTGGGCGTTCATCTCCGTAAACCATGACTGGAACCGTTCGCAGCGGAGCGGCGGTAGCCGCCGATCGTCGATCCTCAATTGGGATTTCAGCCAATGATAGCGGGCGACGAAGGCGCACTGCGCGGGCTGGCGGGACCGACCGACCAGGTCATCGGAGAAAAATTTGGCGATGGCCGCTTCCAGTTCAGCTTGAGGATCGGTTTTGCCGTTTGGGGCCAGAAAGAACCCGGGGTCGTCCGCCTCGCTCGTATAACCGCCCGTGAGGTCCTGGCGGTAGTGCAGCAGCAGGTGCCAGTACCGTTGCTCCGAGAGGCGCGCTTGTGTCGCCTGTCCAATCAGCTCCTTGCGGTAGGCATCGTCACGGGCCGCGTTGGCCCAGGCTGGGCCGGAGACCAGCACGAGGGCAAGAGCAAGACCAACCGGTAGTCGCAAAGGGACAGTGCGAGCG
>VBOF01000224.1 GCA_005877855.1 Nitrospirota bacterium
CACGTGGAGGGGCAGGAGCGCGGTATGGATTTGCCGTGACCCCATGTAGGGGCACGGCGCGCCGTGCCCCTACCGCATCAGCGCGTGGAAGGTTTCGATTGAGCGGTACTTCGATGACACCTGGGGCGGCGCGGTGGAGCTGGACCTTGCGCGATGATAGAGGTGCCTGATCCCGTGAGTTTGGGCCGAGAGCAGCGCGGCCTCATCGTCGTCCACATAGAGCGTGGCGGCCGGAACGAATCCCAGAATCACCTCCGACTTGACCCAGTAGTCCACCTTGGATTTGAGGCAGCCGACATCGAACGCAGTGATGGTGCGGTCGAGGTACGCCTCAAGGCCGGTCTGGGCCATCTTAATTGCCAACGTCTTGGGATGCGCGTTTGTAACCAAGTGGACGGGTATCTTCCGCTCGCGCAGGAACGTGAGAAAGACCACGCTGTCTGGGTGCGGCGCGATCCGGTGGCGCAGCGAGTCCTTGATGGCCGGCACGTCGAGCTTGAGCGTGCGGGCCCAGTAGTCCACGTCGGTCCAATCCAGCTCACCCTCCACAGCGCGGTAGAGCGCCACCAGACGTTCGCGCGCCGCCTCGACCGGCATCCGGTTCGCCGCCGCATAGTGCGCCGGCAGCGCCTCCAAGTAGAAATGATCGTCAAAGGCCCTGTCGAGCAGCGTCCCGTCCATGTCCAGCAGGACGGTCCGGATCGCGGCCCAGTCAGGGGCGGGATAGAGGGTAGTGCACATGAGGGCATTATACACAGGGAAAGCGGGTCCTGTCGCCGCATCACCGGGGCACCCGCTCTCTCAAGCAGCGTTCTTGTCAAACTGTGGACAGCGTGCTAGCGTGAGCCTCATGTTTACCGTCGCCATCATCGGTCGCCCGAACGTGGGCAAATCCACGCTGTTCAACCGTGTCCTGGGCCGCCGCCAGGCCATCGTCAAGGACTTCCCTGGCGTGACGCGCGACCGCCACTACGTCGAGTGCGAGTACCGGGGGAGGCGGTTCCAGTTGGTGGACACCGGCGGGCTGGTCCCTTCCACTGACGAGCAGATGTTCAGCCTGATCCGCGAGCAGTCCCGTCGCGCGATCGCGGACGCGAACGCGCTCATCTTCCTGATGGACGGGCGCGAAGGCCTGACTCCGATGGACCGGGAGATCGCCGACCTCCTGCGCGGCGTGAACAAGCCCGTGTTCGTCGCGATCAACAAGATCGACACCCCCAAATCCGACCCGCTCATCAGCGAGTTCTATGAACTGGGATGGGAGCCGCTCTACCCGCTCTCCGCCGAGCACGGCGCCGGCGTGGCGGAATTGTTGGACGCCCTCTATCCTCTGCTCCCAGCCGCCACCGAGGGTGCGGCGACCACGGACCCTCCCAAGGTCGCCGTCGTGGGGCGTCCCAACGTCGGCAAGTCCACCTTCATCAACACGCTGCTAGGCGAGCCACGCCTAGTGGTCAACGAGGAGCCGGGCACGACGCGCGACGCCATCGACACGCTGGTCCATTACAAGAAAGCAGACTACCTCTTCATCGACACGGCCGGTATCCGCCGGCGCGGCAGGATCGATCCAGGGGTGGAACGTTACAGCGTCGCGCGCGCCATGCGGGCGCTGGGCCGGGCCGACCTGGCCGTCCTGATCCTGGATGGGGTCGAAGGGGTGACGGAGCAGGATACCAAGATTGCCGGCCTGGCCCTGCGCGGCGGCCGGGCCTGCGTGCTCCTGGTGAACAAGTGGGACCTGCGGGTCGACGATCCGGACGCCAAGGCGAAGTACGAGGCCGAGCTGCACCGACGCTTCGCCTTCCTCTCGTGGGCTCCGGTGCTCTACGGCTCGGCCATCGAGTTCAAGACGGTCGCGGGGGTCTTCCCGGTGATCAACCGGGCCCTCAAGGCCTTCGCGCACCGCGTGCCGACGGCGCAGCTCAACCGGATCTTCCAGGAGGCAATCGCGGCAAATCCGCTGCCGATCCGCAAGGGGAAACCCGTCAAATCGGCGTATATCACCCAGGTAGCCGCCAAACCTCCCACCTTTGTCCTCTTCTGCAGGCATCCGGAGGAGATCGGCGCGCCTTATCTGCGCTATCTTGAGAACCATCTTCGGGAGCGGTTCGACTTCGCCGGCACCCCGATCCGCATCTTCGCGAAAACCAAATGAGGACAGCCGGCGCCTTCCTCGGTCTTGCTCTGGCGGTCCCCCTCCTGAGCCCCATCACCGAGGCGGGGGAAGCGCCAGCCGCCTCGATCGAGATCGTCGCCAGCAAACGGGCATTCACCCCGGAGACGCTAACTCTGCAGCAGGGAAAGCCGGTCGCGCTCGTCATCCGCAACGATGATGAGGACCTGCACGCCTTTGTCCCTCTGTTGCTCCTGCAGCATACGAACGTCCAGGTGAGCGGGAACGGCGCGCCCGAGTTCAACGAGACCGGGTTCGTCCGCGTCCTGATTCCTCCCCACGGGAGGGCCGAGTTGCGGTTTGCGCCGAAGAGCACCGGCGTGTTCACCTACATCTGCGACCTGCCGGGCCATAACATGCGGGCCCAAATTGTCGTCAAATAGGCGCTGTTATTCGTTGTTGACAGACTCTAGCCGTCCGACTACCATAGCAGCCTTTCTGGAGGCCCGTTTATGTACTCATCCTTCCATAACCGAACCTATTAGACAACGCTTACCTCTTGCAGATTATTCGAACAGTTACCACAAGGAGGACACCACATGAGAATCGGAGGCGCTGCCCTGATTTGGATTTTTCCGCTCCTAGTCTTCTTCCTCGGAATCACCCAGGACCCGGTCGTCGCCCAGCAAGCACCCCCTCCCCCAGCCGCGCCGCCTGCCGCAGCCGCTCCCCCCGCCGCGCCGGCCGCGGCGGCTGCTTCTTACGAGGTTTGGGTAATTGATCAATCGGACAGCTCGAAAGATGGAGGCGGGACTCTCTACATCTATGACGGTGACGGTCTCGCAAAAGACGCGAAGTCGGCCAAGGCGGAAACGGTTGACCTGGGCGACAAGTTCGCTGAGGCCTGCAAGGAAGCCGGGGGCTACCCGAAGCGGCCCCACATGATCTTCTTCACCAAGGACGGGAAATACGGGATCCTCTCTTTCGTGGCGAGCGGCCACGTCGTGATCCTGGACGCGGCCACCCGCGCGCCGACCGGGTGCGTAAGCTTGGGCAAGAACGCTCACGCAGCGTTCCCGACGGCCAACGGCAAGATGGCAATCGGGGCGAACATCGCCGAGAAGAAGCTCGTCCGCATTTGGACGGATTACGCCAACAAGAAGTTCACGATCACCCCCGCCAACGACATCGTGGCCCTGAGCGCGATGGAGCCGATCCTGCCTGATGCGGCTCCCATCTGCCCAATCACCGAAAACAAGAGCCAATTCGTGTTCGTGACACCACGGGGAGGAGGGCTGGCGGTCTTCGACATTACGGCCACCCCGATGTTTCTTATAGGCACCCTGTCGGAGGCTGCCGTGAAACCGGCCGGATGCGGCGGTGTTCAAATCGGCACGAACATGTACCTCAACTCGGGAGGCGGATGGCCGGCAACGCCCCTAAACCACGACGTCTACAACTTCTCGACCATGTCGCTGCCGCAGGTGTCCGTGCCTACCAGGATCGGTGGGCGCGAAGGCGGGGATTCCCACGGCATGGTGGCCGTCAACAACCGCTACCTCTGGGCAGGGGACCGTCATCTCAACACGATCGACGTCTACGATTCGAAGAACGACGATCTCAAAGTCGGGTCGATCTTTCTGTCTGGGGATCTCAGCCAGGACCCTGCCCCGGATCTGATGGACTCGGCCCCGGACGGCACCTACGTCTTCGCCGCCTTCCGCGGCCCGAGCCCGCTCACCGGTAATAACAAAGACGTCGGCAACGCGGTCGGCAGCACACCGGGCGTGGGCGTCATCAAGGTCGAGGATGGCGGGAGACGCGGCACGTTCGTGGGGATCGCCCCGATCAGCAAGATGGTGGAAGAAAAGGACAAGGACGGGAATCCGGTGAAGGCTGAAAAGGCCGACCCGCACGGCATCCAGGTGCGGAAGAAGTAACCGTCTCGACCGGGAAACAAGGGGAGGGTTCGCGGAGAGCCCTCCTCTTTTTTTATATCGTCCCTGTCTCCTTTGACATGCCACGCAGTTGGCTCTCGCATAATGACTTTGAGGCTCTCGTGGCACGGGCGGTGAAGGACCTGCCCAAGGGTTTCCGCCGTTACCTCGACAACGTGGCGATCGAGGTCCAAGAGGAGCCCAGCACGGAGGCGCTCGAAGCAGTCGGCCTTGAGCCTGAAGACGCGGACGAGTTGCTCGGGCTGTACTGGGGTCGCTCCATCCATGGCAACTCCTTCTTTGATACCGGCGGACAACTGCCGGATCGCATTTACATCTATCGGGGCCCGATCCTGCGTCTGTGTGAAACCGAGGAGGAGGTCCTCAGAGAGGTGCAAGAAACCGTGGTCCACGAGATCGGCCACCATTTCGGGTTGTCCGATGACGATATGCCGTATTAACTAAAAAACCCCTCCCCCCACCGAGGGGGAGGGTGAGGGTGGGGGGAATGTCCTTCAGGCATCACCCCCACCTTGATCCTCCCCCCTCAAGGGGGAGGAACAATTGGAAAGAACATCCATGCTCTTAAGCTCTATCGCGTTTGCCGGCCATGCCGGCGAGATGGGCACCCCCGGCCTCATGCCGCACGAACTGGTGGCCAGCCTGCTCGGGCTCGCCGCGATTCTGTTGTTCACCATTCTGTCGCTGGCCTGGGTGGTCTGGCGGCTGCGCGGGCTCGATCGGCGCCTACGTGAACTGGAGGAAAGCAGGAAACTGTGACATGTGCTACGATAAGCCCATGACTTGACGTCACGCAAAAGGAGGCTCGGCCATGTGCACCAATCTACTCAGCCGTGCTCTCGCAGCAGCGGGCCTTACACTGCTCCTCGCGGGCTGCGCCGGCTTGCCGGAAGCGTATCCCCTGCCCGCCAATCCCTTCCTGACTGACGCTCCACCATTAGCGAGCACGACACTCGCCCAACCGGCCAAAGTGGGGCTTGTCTGGCTGGCGCCGGTCGGCTCGGCTGTTCCCCCTCAGGCCGTGCAACAGAGACTTGTTGACAAGATCAAGGCCCAATTCGCGGCGGGCAAGCGTCTGGAAATCGTGGGCGCCACGATGATCGCGGCCCCGCAAGGCGATATGCTTGCCGAGATCCGCAAGGCCAGCGCGCCGTTCAACGTCAATCAGGTGTTAGTCGTCATGCCAACAGGGACCGAGGTCGTCAGCCCTGCATGGCTCCATTACGGCCGCGACGGCCGTGCCGTTGGGACCCGCACGGACAGTTATTTTACTGTTTCCCTGGTCGGCCTGGACCTGAACAGCGGCAAGAGCCTGTATTCGGTTGTGGCTTACGGACAGGCCCGGCTCCTGGCAACCGACTACGAGGACGCGCGCCCCTTCTACCCGCGCATCTCGCCCGGCTACGGGAATAGCGCCTTCATCTATCCCCAGCGCGCGACTTTCCCTCCTGGCGAGGTCCACGCCGTGGCCCTGGAACAGGCGGTGAATGGGCTCATCTACGAGCTCGACCGGGCGCTTGGAAGTTGACTCGTGCTCTTAAGTCATCAGGGGCACGGCGTGCCGTGCCCCTGCCTAAGGAACGCATGAACAGTCCACGCGTGGCATAGGCTGCGCCTCCATGTTCAGCCTCGATTCCCTTGTCTCGCCAGCTACGCTCGAATTTCTGTTCGCGCTCTCCATCGTGAGTTTCGTTGGCAGCCTGATCGCCATCCCGTGGATCCTGGTTCGCCTCCCCCAGGACTATTTCTGCGAGCGCCATCCGAGGACCTGGCTGAAGGACCATCATCCGGTCCTCCGGTTCATCGCCCTGGCGGTGAAAAATGTCGTGGGGTGGATCCTGCTGTTGGGCGGGATCGCCATGCTGTTCCTGCCTGGACAGGGCCTGCTCACGATACTGATCGGCGTGTCGCTGATGGACTTCCCGGGGAAGCGGGCGAT
>VBOF01000376.1 GCA_005877855.1 Nitrospirota bacterium
TAATGATCGTACAAGCCTGTGTGCGCCTGAGAGTCATCCTCGCCGCCGCAGCGGGAGTTCTTCTATTGCTCTGTCCCCAGAGCAGCCTGAGCGAAGAGCCGAACCTGGCCCTCGGCCCGCTTCCGAACATGCCGATCCCGGCCTACAATCTCCAGACTGATGCGAAAGTGGAGCTCGGCAAGATGCTCTTCTTCGACACTCGGCTGTCGAAGGGAAACGCGATCAGTTGCGCCTTCTGCCACAATCCGGGGACGGGCTGGGCTGACTCGCGTCAGTTCTCGGTCGGCGTGGGAGGTGGCCAAGGCGGGCGCCAGGCGCCCACGGTCCTCAATACCGGGTACCAGACCTTTCAGTTCTGGGATGGTCGAGCCGGATCGCTCGAGGAGCAGGTCCTGGGACCGATCCAGAATCCCATCGAGATGGCCGAGACCCTCCCCGGTGTCGTCAAGAAGTTGAGCGCGGTCCCCGAATACAGAAAGCGGTTCAAGGAGGTCTTTGGCACCGAGGTGTCCGCCGAAGGGATCGCGCGGGCCATCGCCGCGTTCGAGCGCACCGTGGTGTCGACCAATTCGGCGTATGACAGGTACCTGGCGGGAGACAAAGGAGCGCTCAGCGAACCGGCGTTGCGGGGGCTCGGTCTCTTCACGGGAAAGGCGCGCTGCGCGCTGTGCCATAATGGGCCGAACTTCACCGACAACCGATTCCATAACATTGGAGCGCCGCAGGTAGGACCGCTGAAGGAAGACGTCGGGCGGTATGCGGTGTCGAAGCAGGAACAGGACCGCATGGCGTTCAAGACCCCGACGCTCCGGAGCGTGGCGCTGACCGCGCCCTACATGCACGACGGGGTCTTCAAGACGCTGGACGAGGTCATCGAGTTCTACAACAAGGGAGGCGAAGCGGTGCCGGGGAAGGATGTCTTCATGGCGCCTCTCAATCTGAACGACCAAGAGAAGAAAGACCTGGTAGAGTTCCTGAAAGCGCTGACCGGTGAGGCGATGAAGATCAGCATGCCGAAGCTTCCAAGATGAAATGGTGCCGTCGCAGCGAACTCTTCATGGAGGAGGGTGATCGATGGATAAGGCGTTGAAGCCATGCGTGGCGGAGGCGGTCGCGACGTTCGCATTTTGTTTCGTCGGCGCAGCGTCCATCATCAACAATGTGGGGCTTCTGGGGATCGCGATCGCGCATGGATGTATGATGGCGGTCCTGATTTCAGCCCTGGGTCATATCTCGGGGGGGCATAACAACCCGGCGGTGACCTTTGGGGTCTGGGTGGGAGGCAAGATCTCGGGTCAGATGGCCGCCTTGTATATCGTGTCGCAACTCATCGGGGCCGTAGTGGCCGGGTTCATGCTGCGGTTGGTCTTTTCGGAGGCGACATGGCAGGTGGTCAACTTGGGGACACCAGGACTCTCGCCGGGCGTGTCGGTCAGGACCGGCATTCTGGTAGAGACGCTGCTGACGTTTTTCCTCGTGCTGGTTGTCTACGGCACTGCAATCGATGACCGCGGCACCTGGAAAGCGATCGCGGGTTTCGGCCTGGCTGCCGGCTACTGGGCCAACCATCTTGTCTACTGGGTCGGGCCGCTTCTGGGCGGGGGGCTTGCCGGCCTCTTCTATGGGCACTTCCTGATCAAGCGATAAAGGTAGGGTATAGGGCAGGTGTGATGCACAAATTTGTGCCTTGCTGCACCGGTTTGAGGGCTTAAAACAGGGTTTTAAAGGAGGAACACAGCCGGGTCAGCCAGGGTTCCGGAAACACCTTCTGCGTGTTCTTTCGGGCCACTTCGCAGATGGCGGCTGAAGACCCCGTGTAGAAGCCCCCTGCCGATTCCGCAAAGCGCCGCATCACTTCGGCTTCCTCCAACGACAGGCAGCGGGCATAGGCCTTGACGTAAGCTTTCGCGAAGACTTCGGCCCGGGGAAGCTGGCTGAAGTCATTGTTTTCGACCGCTTGGAGGTACCGTGCGTCAATGCGCGTGGCCTTGGCAATATCTTCCAGGCTGACGCCCTTCTGAGTGCGCATGTGGCACAGGTACTGGCCGAGCGTTTCTTCCATGGCACTGGTTCCTTGAGGCATCATCGACTGACAACTAAGCACATTTTGTGCCACGGCTCACCGCTGGAGCCGCACGAATCCAGGCTAGGCTCGGCCTTCATGCACCGAGGGATCGAAGGACCTAGGCCCCACGGTTCTTGGGGCCTAGCCGCTAGAGAAGCCTTGACTTCGGTTAATAGCGTGACTTATAGTAAGCCGACCATTCTGGTCGGGGGTAGGTGTTCTTTCATTCATTGTGAGAGCATTTGTGGCCAAAGAAGCCCGCATTATTAAGGACTTGGGCCCGCAGCCTTGGGAGATTACCCCCTATGTGGACCAGGGGGGCTATGAGGCGTGGAAGGCCTGCGTCACAAGGTGGACGCGGGATGAGGTCATCGCGGAGATCAAGCGGGCCGGCTTGCGAGGCCGAGGCGGGGCGGGGTTCCCCACCGGAGTGAAGTGGGAGAAAGTCCTTCATCATCGGATACCCGAGCACTACTTCGTCTGCAACGCCGGCGAGCATGAACCGGGGACGTTCAAAGATCGGTACTTGCTGAAGACCAATCCGCACCAGTTGCTGGAAGGCATGTTGATCGCCGCCTATACCGTGAAGGCGAAGCAAGCCTTCCTCTATGTGAATCACGAGTACGTCGAGGAGATCGCCATCCTCGGGAAGGCGACCGCGGAGACGCGCGCGCGCGGATTCATGGGCAAGAACGTGCTAGGAGCGGGGTTCGATCTGGAGATCGAGCTCGTAGAAGGGCAAGGCAGTTACGTGGCCGGGGAGGAGACCGCCATGCTGGAATCCATGCAGGGCCGTCCCGCCATGCCTCGGCAGAAGCCCCCCTTCTACCCGACCGATTTCGGGCTGTACGGGAAGCCGACCTTGGTGAACAATGTCGAGACCCTGTGCAACGTGCCACCGCTGCTGCGGAACGGCGCGGCGTGGTTCACGCAGGTGGGCACCGAAAAGAGCCCGGGGACCATGCTGTTTTCTTTGAGCGGTGCCGTCAACCGGCCCGGCGTCTACGAATTGCCGATGGGAACGCCGATCCGCACGTTGATCTCCGA
>VBOF01000225.1 GCA_005877855.1 Nitrospirota bacterium
GAGAACGTCATGCTGCCGGCCCTGATCCGCCGGCACGATCAGGCCAAGGCACGGGCTGCCGCGGAGGCAGTGCTGAAGGAGGTGGGGCTCGAGCATCGACTGGCGCACCGCATCGGGGAACTCTCAGGTGGCGAGCAGCAGCGCGTGGCGGTCGCGCGCGCCTTGGTCCTGCGTCCGGACCTCGTGCTCGCCGACGAGCCGACCGGCAACCTGGACACGCATACGGGGGGAGAGGTCTTTAAGCTGATGCGGGACCTGAACCGCGCCAAGGGGATCACGTTCGTCATCGTGACCCACAACGAGGCGCTGTCCAATCAGGCCGACCGGATCATCCGTATGGTGGACGGCCAGATCGCGTAGCGTGCCAGGGAGAGAAGAGGCCATGCTTGCCACGCGAGTCCGTCAAAAGGACGGCGTCTTCTACTTCTTATCCTATCCGGCGGAGGACCTGCTGCGGAAGGTTCAGTTCGTCAGCCGATTCTACGGCGCGGGCGAGCAGATCTCGCCGACCGAGATCGCCGAAGAGAACGAGATTGCCCAGTTCATCGCGAGGATCGAGCGCAGCGACAAGGCCTTCCAGTGCGATACCTCGTCGGGGTCTGCGCGCCCCGAAGACGCCCGACGCGCTTTTGACAACCGCTTCAAGAAGAAGTAGCTCGGTCCGAATCGGCTTCAGTCGAGACGAGCCAAGTTAAGGGAGCGGTTCGCTGAATCGACAATCCGTCCGGTCAGGGGTGGGACATCAAGGGCAGCGGCTGGTGCCCCTAAGGGGCCAACCGCGAGGCTTCCCGCCGCCCACGTCTATCTACTCTATTCACCGAATTCGCCTGGCTTGAAGTCATAGTATGAATTCAACAATTTGAACCATTCCTGCACGTGAGCATCATTGGGTAGCTTCTCGGAAATGAATTTTAGTTCTCCTAGGGCCTTTTCCACTTCGGAGTTGTTTATATAGAGATCAAAAAGACGCCAGCGATAACTTAGGTTTTGGGGGGCTAGCTGCGCGGCTTTTTCAAACATTTCAATCGACCTTGAAATCCAGTTGATCTCAAATAGGTAAACCTCACCGAGCTGTGCCTGCAATTGATCGTTGTCTGGATCTTTTTGGATTTTTACCTCCAACTGATGAATAGTATCCGATAAAGAAAACGGATAGGGAATGACCTCAGGAGTGGAAGCGCGGCGCTGGTAGATGGGGAAGTTTCTGTTAGGATGCACGGCCTGATCGAGTGCCCATCGCAGCGGCATATCATCGTAATTTGGGTAAAAATCAATACCGTCCTCAAAACGATGAAAGTAAGTCCACGACTTCGGTTCATCAATGTACCAAAGACCATCACTGCTACGCCTCAGGACAATAGGAAGATTCGGTACGCCCGGCTTGAAAATGGCTGCTCCCAAAGAGTCCCTCGCGTAGATCGTAAACGGCATCGCTTTTTGGTAATAGTTGAAAACTCTGCGCTGCTGTTCTCCGTTACGAGGGACGATGATCCGAAAGACTTGGCTTCCTTGAGTCAACAATGGAAGTTGCGGGTCTCCCAAACCTAGCTCAAGCGATTTTAAATAGCGCTGCACCGTCTCAAGCGGTGCTCTGGACGGTTCAAAGCTTCCACCCGCCGCTGCCGGCAATCTCCGTACCGCAGCCAGGTAGTCATTGAATGTCCTTCGATAACCTTTGGATCGGACTCCGGCTCCGCCTGAAAGATATTCCCCATTGAGCCAGTTGGGCCTTGAAAAGGTAAAGTCGGACGGAATTGTTGAATCGAACCCGTGCAGGTTCATCGTAATGAGAAGCTCAGAAATAAAGTCCTGTGATATTTCGGAAAGCATATAAGTTCGCGCAGCCTCTTCGAGCCGATGGCAGATAGCGTCTGGGAAAAGGCCCTCCAATAGATAAGAAACCTCGATTTTGAAGAGGTTTTCTTCTTCGCTGTAGAGGTACAGAATCCCCCTGCCCGATCGGGAACGGCCGATCTGCCAGCGCTGGAAGAGAGATTCGGCCGTTTTCTCAATGGTTGAATCGGGAGGCAAGCGCTTCAGCAGAATCAAGGCATTCTCAATTCCTGATCTTTTCTCAGCAAGTTTGAGACTCGACTTAAAAGCTAGATCGTGGTTGTGATTATCCGTTTCATTGAGAAAGATATATTTTGGTCTTTGGGGTGAGTGGAGTTTCACGACGGAGGACCACACCAAGAGTATGACTGTCAGACTTAGGATAATAAACAGGGTCCCTTTGAGTTTGGGGTTGTTCACCAGTCAATTCCATTCTCATTGGGTACATACCCGACTTGGACTATCACAGTAGCGGCCCAAAAACTCATTTGTTTTGCCGTCTGCCGAGTAATGCACCAAGAACGCGGGTTGGCCACCTTCTGTCATGCTGAGACCAAAAACCATTTTCACAATGTCATCGCTGCTGAATACCAGTATCGGCGACGCATTCTTTCCATCGACTCGGCCGAGTCCAAAATTGCGTATCGCTTGATCAGAAACCAACATAAAGGGAAATCCATTGGCGTGGACACCCATCGTGACGGTTCCACTCCCCCCGTAAGGATTAACCCAGAGCGCAGGAGCGCCCTCACCCGACGGAGCCAACTGAATTCCTATCGTGGAATGACCTTGAACAATTCTCAATTCACGAGCTCTCAGCCAGGGATGAGTGATATGGCCAGGTGTTTTCTGAAAGTTGGGCGCCAGAAGGGTTCCTCCAGGAACCGGATCTCTTTTTGATTGATCTTGGCTCGGCCGGATACCAAAGTCTCTCTGAGCAGGAACCACTCGGGGTGCGACGACGTTCCTCGTAATGAATTGCGAATTATTGAATAAAAAAAGAATGTCGTGTCTATATACGATGAGCACTCCCATGATAAGGCCAACGATCAGAAACTTCAGACCTGATTTTCGGTTGTCAGCCATCAGTAGCGACCAAAGACGGTATGCTTCACGCCTTGGGCATCATAAAAAACGAAGAATGGATCTTGTGTGGATCCGTTGAGACCCAAGATAATTCGGTCTTGGCCCTTAGACTTCATGACCAGAACGGGTGCACTTTGGGAACCCACGGTACGGAATATCTGCACGGCTTGCGCATTTTCATCGTTTAAGACGATTGCGGCATTGTTGTCCCCATATAGACCAAAAGTGAGCCGGGCCTTGCCCTGTTTATCGTAAAACCAAACAGCAGGAGAGCCTTCGCCCGATGTGGCCATTAACATCTGTCGCCGACCTTGTGCATCTACGAGTTCAAACGCTCGCGTCGAAAGAATATCTCCAAGGGAGCTGACTTGTGCTTCTGCCTGCGGCACACCTAACTTAAAGTGATGTGCAATCCAAAGGCCCAGCATCATTCCTAGTGCGGAACATAAAACTGCATTCACGGACGATCTAAATCTTTTCACGTTCATATTAAAGCTCCTCCTTGAAGAAGGGGACGACAACTCGATACACAGCCAGCGGCCTTGGTATCTCTCTTCCGCACATAATTAGGCATGCCTGCATGAACTGTCGGAAGGAAACTAGCAGTGAGAAATACCCTGCCAGGGGGAAACCCTGGAGCGAGCACCACAGCCATCAGCACATAACCCAAATTGAAATTTGCAGCCCTTAACATGTCTCCTCAATATTTTGCCTCCCCGGCCAGCATTCGAAACTGCGAACTCTAGCGTTCTATACCGTTAACCTAATGAAGTCAACCAATGGAGAAGCACTTACCTGAAACAATGGGGACAGTCACCTTTTTAAGAAGAGCAAAAAGGTGACAAGAAGCGCAAAATGGTGACAGTCCCCGTGATTACGCTGGAAGGGTGGCGGATTTGAAGGAGCGGGTGAAAAGACGAAAAAATAAATCTGTCCTGCTTTTATAGGCGTCCTGGACCGATTGGACGTGCCTTTCTAGGGTGAGAGCTTATGAAACCGCAGAAACCCGTTCCTCGGTGGCTTCGCCGGCTTCACCTTGTGAAAGCGGAACTCAAGGGCTGGCGCTTCCCTCGTTCCGCGGAGGACTAAGGCTCCTCATGCTGTCTTCTGGTTTCGTTGTATCGTGAGTGGGGCACGACACTAGGAAGCTGTATGCTCGGCGTTTGAGGATGATCAGGCCTTTGCGACTCATGGAATCAACTGCTAAAAATACTTGGTTCCAGCCCAGAAGAGGGATCCTGTCGACGATTTCCTCAATGGTCAACGGCTGTCGACTGGACTGCAGAACATCGAGAATGACTACATCCGTGTGGTTAACAGCCATACCCTCCGCCCCGAGAAATAAGGGGCCCATTAGTTCGAGATAGACCTTACGCTTCGGCTATCAGAAAGATATCCATCAGGCGCCAACCCGAAGGTGCCCGTATTTTTTGCGTGCCTTGCTCCGCAATTGCTCCACCGGAGAGTCAGGATGACCCTCTTGGGCGAGCCGACGACGAGCGATCCCCCGTTCCGTCACTTCCCCGCAGGCCACGCAGCGCCACACGTGTAGCCACACACACTCGCTGCTATCCTCCAAATCCGTCAGGTAATCGGTGATCAGCAGCCCCTGACACCGACGGCAGGTCTGCCTCGGATACACGAGACGCAATGCCCGGTCGCACTCTGTCCTGGTGAGGAGTGAAGGACTCGCAGCCGTCACATGGTTACGCATCACAGTTCACCCGTTTGGCCTCTGAAGAAGGCGCAGACTACACCTGATTCGTTTCCGCGTCAACAGCTATTTCACAATATTTTCCTATGTTTGTGACCGTACAGATGGATTACCGATGCGTCCGCCAGCGCACACATACAAATAAAAAAGACTATTTCCCTTGCGTCGAGGGTTCATTGCGCGTATAGAGTACCTATAGCTTAACTGACCTGCTGGCCAGGTCCCCGCCCTTTGACCCCTCGAGGTCGAAAGGACAAAGAGCTTCCTCCTCACCAGCAAGCCGATCCGCTGTCGCACTGCGGTAAGGTGGTGCAGTGAAGGGGGCCCCGTGCCTGCCTCTCTGACTTCTCGTGAGCCGATTCCCAACAAGCTGCTCGCCGCCCTGCCGGCCAAAGTGTACGACCAGCTCCGTCACAAGCTGGAGCCTGTCACGCTCACTATGAAGTTTGCACTCGCTGTGCCCGGCGAGCCGATCGACTACGTCTATTTCCCCTCTCGTGGCGTCATGTCGCTCCTCGTCCCGATGCCAAGCGGTGATTCGATGGAAGTGGCGATGGTCGGGAATGAGGGCGTGGTGGGTATCCACGCCTATCTGGGCCAAACCCGAGACCGCTTGAAAGCCATCTGCCAGGTCCCGGGCGAAGGCCTGAGAATGGAGGTCAAGGAGTTCTGTAAGGAAGCGAAAAAAAGGGGGGCGCTTTCCATCCTGTTAGACCGCTACCTGGAAGCGTTACTGATCCAGATGGCGATCGCGGGCGCGTGCAATCGGCTTCATACGATTGACCAGCGATGCGCGCGGTGGCTCCTGATGACACAGGACCGTGTCGATGGACCGGTGTTTGTGCTCACACAAGAGTTTCTCGCGAAGATGCTGGGTATCCGCCGAGCCGGCGTCAATGCGGTGGCGGCATCGTTCAAGCGGAGCGGGGTCATCCGGTACAGTCGGGGGAAAATCACCGTTCTGAACAGACCGGCACTGGAAACCATGGTGTGTGAGTGTTACAAGACCATCAAACAGGCGCATGAATCCTTTTCTCACTGACGCAACGCTCTGGTCAGCTCCTTCCACTTAGGTCTGCCGCGACTTGCCTCGTTGTTTTAGGGGGGGTGTAGAAAGAGGTCAGGCCGGCAGCGTCGCGGCTTTGAGGGAGCGGGTGAAGGAGGTGAGGCGGTTGGCGACGGCAGCGTGGTTGCCCTCAGCAATGATCTTGACGAGCGCGCTGCCAACGATCACCCCGTCGGCGATACGCGCGACCGCGCGGGCGTCCTCCGGCGTGGCAATCCCGAACCCCACCGCTACCGGCGTCTTAGTGTAGCGCCGGATCTCGCGCACCTTCTTCTCCACATCGGCCTTGTCGGTCAGCTTCGCGCCGGTAATCCCCGTCAGCGACACATAGTAGATGAAGCCGCGCGAGAGGCGAGCCCATCGACGCCCGCCACGACCGCATCGAGGCAGAAGGCTGCCTCCCCGTACCGGAAGATCGAGTTGTAGTAGGCCATCAGGACGAGCGGGATCTGGGTCTTCGTCCGGAGCGACCGGACCGTCGCCAGGATTTTTTTCAGCGAGGTGCCGGAACGGAGCGCCCGTTCCGCCGCCTGCTGGATGACCGGTCCGTCGGCGATGGGATCCGAGAACGGCACGCCGAGTTCGATGATATCGGCCCCGGCGTCCGCCAGTTGCTGAACGTACGCCTCTGTATCTTCCAACGTCGGATCGCCCGCCATGAGGTAGGCGATCAACGCCTTCTCGCCACGCTCCTTGATCTGTTGAAAGGCCGAGTCGATGCGGTTCATTGTCGCGAGTCGTTATTCGTTATTCGTTAATCGTAAATTTCTTATGCCACGTATAACGTTTAACGATTAACGTCTTCACAAATTGACGCCTTTGATGCGCGCGACTTGATTTACGTCCTTGTCGCCGCGTCCGGAGAGGTTGACCACGATGACCTGGCTGCGCGTGAGCTTCGGGGCGAGCTTCATCACGTGGGCGACAGCGTGGGCGGACTCGAGGGCGGGCATGAGGCCTTCGGTCCGGCACAGCAGATCGAACGCCGCCATCGCCTCTTCATCCGTGGCAGAAGTGTAGCTGATGCGCTCCGCCTCCTTATAAAAGGCGTGTTCCGGCCCGACCGCCGCGTAATCGAGCCCGGCCGAGACGGAATGGGTCAGTTGGATCTGCCCGTCGTCGTCCTGGAGCAGATAGGTCATGGTCCCGTGCAGGACGCCGACCGAGCCCGTGGCGAACCGCGCCGCGTGCTTGCCGCTCTCGATGCCGAGCCCACCCGCCTCGACCCCGACCATCTTGACCTTCTTGTCCTTGAGGAACGCCGTGAACATGCCGATCGAGTTGCTCCCCCCGCCCACGCACGCGACGAGGTAGTCCGGGAGCCTGCCTTCGGCCTGGAGGATCTGCTTGCGCGTCTCCCGGCCGATCACGGACTGGAAGTCCCGGATCATCATCGGATACGGGTGCGCGCCCAGGACCGAGCCGAGGATGTAGTGCGTGGTGCGGACGTTGGTCGTCCAGTCCCGCATGGCCTCGCTGATGGCGTCCTTCAGCGTGCGGCTCCCGGCGTGGACGGCCGTCACGGTCGTTCCGAGCAGGCGCATCCGGAAGACATTCAAAGCCTGGCGCTCCATGTCCTCCGTGCCCATGTACACTTCGCACTGCAGGCCGAACAACGCCGCCACTGTGGCCACGGCCACCCCGTGCTGGCCCGCGCCGGTCTCGGCGATGACCCGCTGCTTGCCCATTCGACGGGTCAAAAGCCCCTGGCCGATCGTGTTGTTGATCTTGTGCGCGCCGGTGTGGCAGAAGTCCTCGCGCTTGAGGTAGATCCTCGCCCCGCCGAGCTTCTTCGTCAGCCGTTCGGCATAGTAGAGCGGCGTCGGGCGCCCGACATACTGCCGGAGGTAGGAGTCCAGCTCGGCCTTGAACTTCGGGTCGCGGCGCGCCTTCTCGTACTCACGGGCAAGCTCATCGAGGGCGGGAATCAACGTCTCGGGGACATACCGTCCGCCGAAGGCGCCGAAGCGGCCACGTGCATCAGGAAGTTGCATCATAGAGGGCAGTATAGGCTACGAGGCGCGAGCAATCAATCTGCCATCATAGCGACCACCATAGCGGGAGGGGGTATTACCACGTCCAACTCTTGGCGTTGGCGATGAACGCCCGCACCTTCGCGTGGTCCTTCTTGCCCGGCGAAGCCTCCACTCCGCTGGTGACATCCACGGCGTACGGCCGGACTTGGCGGACAGCTTCCAGCACATTGTCGGGAGTGAGGCCGCCGGCCAGGATGATCGGGCCCAACATCTGGGCCTCAGCGGCCAGATCCCAGTCGATCGTGACGCCCGTCCCGCCCGGCTTCCCCTCAACGAAGGCGTCCAGGACAAACCCGCTGACCTGGTATGTGGTCATGCGCTCGAGGTCCCGGCTGTCGCGGATGCGGATGGCTTTGATGACCGAGCGCCCAAGTTCGGCGCAATACTGAGGAGATTCCTCACCATGCAGTTGAGCCAGGGGAATGTTGCACTCCTCCATGATCCGACGGACGACGCTCAGGTCCTCGTTCACGAACACCCCGACCGGCACCACGAACGGCGGCAGACGGGAGATGATCTCGGCGGCCGTCTTCGGGTCCACCGCCCGCGGACTCTTGGCATAGAACACGAACCCGACGGCGTCCGCGCCGTCCTGCACCGCGGCCATCGCATCGTCCAGATTGGTGTTCCCGCAGATCTTGACCTTCATCATAGGGCCGGCATTGTAGAGAAGACCGCGATCCGTTGCAAACTATCTGAACGCCGTTCGGCCAAGACCTCACGGCTACGGACGCCGCAGGTGTGTCTTGAATGAATTGCGCGAACCGTTTATGCTGAGACTTCAACATGAGGCGAACAAGCAATGCAGGTTGAGTTCCTCGGCCACGCCGGGGTCATCATCACGGCCGGCAAGATGCGCGTGGCCTGCGACCCGTGGCTCCTCACGCGCGGGGCCTTTCACGCGAGCTGGTTCCAGTTCCCGTGCAACCATCACTTGTGGGAACGAGACTACCGCGATCTCACCACCGTCGTCATCACCCACGAGCAGCAGGATCATCTCGATGTCGCGTTCCTCTCAGAGAAGATCGCGCCGGGCGTCCCCGTCATCATTCCCCACCACCCTTCCCGCTCGCTCTGGAACAAAATTCGAGCCGCGTGCGCGAATCCCATCACCGAGGTCAAACCCGGTGT